>NZ_JBFLKT010000128.1:0-5318 GCF_040883305.1 Lutibacter sp. | reverse complement strand
ATAGAATCTTTTTTAACAAGAACTGTTTCAGGAATTAAATTGGTAGTATGAAGTTCACCAAAATTACCATTTTCAGTTACTTTAACTTTGTCAATTTTTAATAAATTAGCTAATGGGCTTTCCTCTTTTAACGCTTCATTTTTAGTTGAAGGTTTATTGAATAAATAAGTATCAATCCAAGCCAATTCTTCATTCATTTTACGTAATTGATGGCTGATTTTTCCTAAACCGTGAGGTTGTCCAGGAAACCATAAAAAACGCACAGGAGCTTTATTTACTTGTTGTAAACCTCTATAATATTCCCAGCCTTGATCTCTAGGAACTGCTCTGTCTTCGCTTCCGTGAAAAATAATTGTTGGTGTTTTAATTTTTTCAATTTCAAAAAGTGGCGATTTTATAATGTAATTTTCGTTGTAAAACTTTCCATTTAAATCATCCCAAGGAGCACCACCAAAATACGATTGGTCAAAACTAACTCCAAATCTACACGTTCCATAATCGGATGTCCAGTTAACATCACCAGCTCCTGGAGCCGCAAATTTGAACATATCGGGATAACGAACCGTTAACATTGTAGTTAAAATCGCTCCATTAGACCAACCCATCGTACCTAATTGATTTGTATCAATCATTCCTTTTTCTTCTAACAAATCTATTGCTTTGGTGATATCTTCTAATTCTGGTTCGTAATAATTTCCTTTAATACTTTCCACAAAAGAAAGTCCGTGGTTTGATGATCCGTGGTAATTAGGTTTTAACACAAAAGCACCACGTTGTGCTAAAATATTTGGATAAGTGCTCCAACGTTCGCTCCAAGTATCGGTATCTACGCCAGAAGGTCCACCGTGAATTGATAAAATTAACGGATAACGTTTGCCAGCTTCATAATTCTCCGGATAGTATAAAATACCTGTAACTTCTTCATTATTAAAACCTTTCCAAACCAATACTTCACTTTTTGTTATAGGCTTTTTAGCTAAATTTTTGTTTAATGAAACCACTTCTTTTTCATTAATAAATTTATTTTTTGAAATATCTGCAACATAAAATTTTGGTAATTTTGAAGCGGTAGAATATTGGTACACAACTTTTGAACCGTTTTTAGAAACACTTAATAAAGTAGTATGATTGTCTTTTTTACCTAAATCAATTGATTTTTTTGACCAAGAATTTTCACTTTTTTTATAATATGCTAATTTGTAATACGCTTTATTAGCTAAGGTTACAATTACATCATTTCCAACAACATTATAACCACGACCAATGCCTAAATCCCATTTTAAATCTACTTTTTTATACGTATTTGTTTCTAAGGTAAAATAATACAATTCTGAAATACCGGCACCGTTCCATTGAGGATCTGAAGCGTGTGAGGAGACAAAATAAAATCCTTTATTGTCCTTACTAAAATTAAAATCATTAGAAGGGAATTCCAATTCTTTTATAATTTGAGTAACTTGGTTAGTTTCTAAATTCTGAAGAAAATAAAAAGGATCTTTCTGGGCATCAGAAGCGTAACTTCTACTTCTGCTAATGCTGTAAATTAACCATTTTCCATCAGGTGAAACGGTGTAACTTCCTAAAGGTTTTTTGTTATTTGTAATACGTTTTATTGATTTCTCTTTAATATCGTACCCATACACTCTTGAAGGTTTCCAATGTAATGAGTCTTCAACAACAATAACATCATCTTTTTTTTCTTTTAATTTACTTTCATGCAATGTTTCTCCTTCATTAGATTTAAAAAGTAAGGTATTTTTATTTTGCCAAGCTAAACTAGAAATACCATTTTTAAACTCTTTAACTTCTTTAGGCTCACCACCATAAATACTTAATTTCCATAATTTTTTTCCTTTATCTCGTGATGATAAAAAATAAACAAATTCACCATCTTTAGAAAACATAGGACTATGGTCATTTTCATCTGCATTTGTGAGTTGAATTGTTTTAAAGGTATCTTTTTCAGGGATATCTAACCGTGTTAAATAAATATCTGAAACAAATTTATCTGTTTTTTTTACCGTTTTGTTCTTAGTCCAAACCACCATAGTTCCATCAGGAGAAATGGATACAGAACGCATAGATTCGGTATTTACAATATCTTCTGGAGTCCAACGTGTCTTGTCTTTTTCTTGGTCTTTTTCCTGAGCTTTAAGTTGAATGGTAGCTAAAAAAAGTAGTATTATGGTTGCTGTAGCTAAAAATGTTTTTTTCATGAGTGTTTTGTTTAGTATCTGGTATTGTGTATCAGGTATCTTGTATTAATTAAACATAAATAATGTGTTTTTCACTTTCAAACCTTTTAATTATTTTTAAGTTTCTCCAGTTCCAAATATTTTTTAACAAATGCTTTTACACCATCTACTATATTAGTTTCTGGTTTAAAATCTATATAATTAAATAAGCTTTCAACATTTGCATATGTAGATTTTACATCGCCAGGTTGCATTGGTTTAAAAACTATTTTACCTTTTTTATTCAATACTTTTTCAAGTGCTTTTATATAATCCATCAAAGCAACGGGACTGTTATTTCCTATATTAAAAATTTGATATGCCTTTGTGCTTTTTGAAGACGTAGGTTTTTTAGGATTAAAAGCAGGGTTGTTTTCTTTTGGTGCTAATGGTAGTAGACGTTTTATACTTTCTACAATATCGCCAACATAGGTAAAATCTCTACTCATATCGCCATTGTTAAAAACTTCAAATTCTTTGTCTTCAACCATAGCTTTTGTGAAAATATGCAATGCCATATCTGGTCTTCCCCAAGGGCCATATACTGTAAAAAATCGCAAGCCCGTAGCAGGAATATTAAATAAATTTGCATACGAATGCGCCATCATTTCATTTGCTTTTTTACTAGCAGCATACATTGCCAATGGATGATCAGTACAATTATCTTCTTGAAAAGGAATGTCTTCACTTAAACCATAAACAGAACTTGAAGAAGCAAAAACCAAGTGTTCCACTGGGTACGCTCTACAACTTTCTAAAATGTTTAAAAATCCAGTTATATTGCTATCCACATAAGAATGCGGATTTTCTAAAGAATATCGTACACCAGCTTGTGCCGCTAAATTAACAACGTAATCAAATTGTTGTTTTTTAAATAGTTGTTTTACATTTTCTAAATCCGTTAAATCTAATTTGATAAATGAAGTAGCATCATTTATTAATAGCTTATTATAAGAAATCTCAGAAGTATTAAAACCTAAATCTGTTAAACGGGCTAACTTTAAATTTACATCGTAATAATCATTAATATTATCTAAACCAACAACTGTATAGTTGTTTTTAAGTAATAATTTTGCCAAATGATGACCAATAAAACCAGCCATTCCGGTTATTAATACTTTCTTTTTTGTATTCATTTGTTATTTGTTTTTTTACAGCTTGTTGTTTTTCTATTTTTAATGAATTACTATTTCAATAATTTAATTGCTTGTATTCTCACATTATTTATAGGTCTGTCAAAATCGTCTGTTTTAACGTTTGCAATAGAATCTAATACTGCAATACCTTTTATAACTTCACCAAAAACAGTATAGTTTTGATCTAATTTTGGATAACCACCAATAGATTTATAAACCGTTCGGTACTCTTTTGGCATAACATAAGGTTTATAATTTTCTTCTTTTAGTGCTAAGTTTAAAATACTATCCATTAGGACGTTATAATGTTCGAAATTTCTGCCATCCATGGCATTTTCAATAGAATCTAATAGTGGTTTTTTTTCAAAGTCACTTTTATAAAATTCTCGAGCTTTATTTCTATTTGTAAATTTTTCTGCAACATCTAATATACTATCATTACAAATTATTCCCTGTACTATGTAGAATTGCATCGCACTTGATGCCTTTTCGGGGTTGTTGTCACGAGCGGCAGCAAGAGCTCCTCTTTTATGAAATAACGCATTATTAAATTCAGCTTTTACCATATATGGAGCATCTCCATTTCCAAGTGTGTCATTTATTTGTGCATTTCTGCTATCTGGATCACCACCCTGAATCATAAATTTATTTATAACTCTATGAAAAAGGAGACTATCATAAGCTTTATTATTTGCAAGGTTTAAAAAATTATCTCTATGTAAAGGAGTTTCATTGTACAATTCGATAATCATAGTACCGTAATTAGTTATCATTTCAATTTTTTTACGATTTTCTTTTTGAGGATTTAATGGTTTTTCTTGCTCTGTACAACTTAAAAAAGATATAATAAGAAATGAAAAAAAAGTAAATTTAAAAAGAGAATTCATATGTTGTTTTTTAGGTTAGTTATGCCCAACTATGGATAAAACAAAATTAATAAAAACAAAAATAGAATTAATTACAATAAATGGTTCATATATGCAGTATTTATTTTGTAATAATACCAAATTTTATCAAAATAACTGCTTAAATTTGAAGTACTAAAATATGTAAAATATGAACAAACAATTAATAGAATGCGTACCAAATATTAGCGAAGGAAGAGATACTGTAAAAATAAATGCAATTGCTTCTGTAGTTGAAACTGTTGAAGGAGTTAAATTATTAGATATAGATCCTGGAAAGGCCACAAACAGAACGGTAATCACCTTTGTAGGTGAACCTAAAAATGTGATAGAAGCGGCATTTTTATTGATTAAAAAAGCTGCTGAATTAATTGATATGAGTAAACATTCTGGTGAACATCCTCGTTTTGGAGCTACAGATGTTTGTCCGTTAGTTCCAATTTCAGGAATTACGCTAGAAGAAACTGCTGTTTTTGCTCATAAATTAGGTGAAAGAGTAGGAAAAGAACTTGGAATTCCAGGTTATTTTTATGAAAATGCTGCGAAACAAGAAAAAAGAAAAAATTTAGCAAGTTGTCGTTCTGGTGAGTATGAAGGCTTAAAAGAAAAATTAGGAAATCCTGAATGGAAACCAGATTTTGGACCAGCCGAATTTAATACTGCTATTGCAAAAAGTGGTGCTACGGCAATTTCTGCACGTGATTTTTTAATCGCCTATAACGTAAATTTAAATACAACTTCAACAAGAAGAGCAAATGCTATTGCGTTTGATATTCGTGAAGCTGGACGTGTTAAATATGAAAATGGTATTACTGGAAAAAAAGTATTAGACAAAAATGGAGAGCCCGTTCGTATTCCTGGAAAATTAAAAGCTGTAAAAGGAATGGGTTGGTATATTGAAGAATACGGAATTGCACAAATTTCGTACAACTTAACAAATATAAGCATTACATCTATGCACGTAGCTTTTGATGAAACTGTAAAGTCTGCAACCAAAAGAGGTTTAAGAGTAACAGGCTCGGAATTAATTGGATTAATTCCTT
>NZ_JBFLKT010000127.1:0-5813 GCF_040883305.1 Lutibacter sp. | reverse complement strand
TAATTGGTGAGCCATTTAATAAAGTTGGTTCCCCTGCTAAATCTTTATCTAAAACCGTTATTACTCCAGAATCGTCATCAACAGTAAAGTAAAAATCATTACCATCTGGCCAGTGACCAATACCACCATGTTTGTATAGTCCTGGAGAAATAGCTGAAATTGTTACAGGAATAGAGAAGTCACTTCTACGTGTACCTGAATTCCAGTACTGACCTATTTCCACATCATAAGTTCCTGCCAACGTGTTAGCATCTAGAGCTTTAAGTGTTAGTGAGAACGTGTTAACGTCAGAAACAGCTTCTGAAGAGCTTACAATTTCTATAACAATATCCTTAAAATCAAAAGGAACTAAACCGCCTGTTAATATGCGAATAGATGCATTGGCAGTAGTTTCTCCAGCAGGAATTGTAAAAGTTGTTGAAGTTAATTCAAATTCAATACCTTCTTTTGCCTGAGAGGTAGGGCTAGTTGCTATAGTAACCTCAACAGATCTATCTAAAGGTACATTTTTACCTCCAAAATAAGTGATTGGTATTTCATAATCTATTGGAGTATTTGCGGCATCCTTAATAATGTTAAGTTCAACCGAAGTGTTCTGAAATTGAGCTAATATAGGACCTTTACCAAAATCAGTCTCGTAGTCATCAATTAATAGATCGCAGGAAGTTAATGTTAAAAAACTTCCAATCATAAGAACGTATAAAATTCTTAAATTCTTAGTATTTATTATTTTTTTCATGATTTTCATTTTTTATCTCCAAAAAGGAGCTTTAGTAAATACATCTCCAGCAGATTGTGAAGGCACGTTATTGCTATTTCTTGATCTTTCTGATGAAGGATACAATAATCCTAGAGGTCTTTGACCATTAGATTCTTCAGGAATTGGTAAACCTAAAGGAAAACCTGTTCTTGTTAAATCAATCCATGATTCTATAGATGATGTTCCGTTTAGTGCTACCCACTTTTGAGTGATAATAGCCTCAATTTTATTAGGGGAGTTGCTCCAGCTTACATTTTTAATAGGTTGATTATAATAAGCTTCAGCTTCATTTTCAGCATCTTCAACACCTAATTGTATAAAAGAAGCTTCAATTGCTGCTTCATATAAATCCTGTGCAGCAGCATCCCCTCCAGGTAAATAACCCCTTACAGTTGCTTCTGCTTGCACAAATAAAGCTTCAGCCATAGACATTACTATTTGGTCTTGGTCGGCACTTACTAAAAGACCAGGGCCTACTTTAGATAAATCTTCAGAGGTAAATCCAGTTCCAGGTAAAACTGTTGATTGAACTGCTCCTTTGAAACCTCCATTTGCTGCTGCTTTGTAAAGTCTATCCATTCTTGGATCGTTCGCATTTGTTAACCATTCTAATGTATATTCAGAAGCTACAGTATAATCTTGTCTATTTTGTTGTGCTCCATTAGGCTGAACAAAATAGTCATAAAAAGGGCTTTGTTTGCTTTCATCACTTGAATATCCTGGGTTTGTAGCTGCATGTGTATGTATAAACCCACCACCGTTAGCAATTATTGAAGCAATTTCACCAGATATATACGAATCTTGACCTGTATTACTCATACGTACCAACATTCTTAATTTAATGCTATTGGCAAATTCAATCCAATCTTCCATGTGACCTCCAAAAATAATGTCTTGGCTGCCTGGATCTTCTGCATTATCTCCATTGTTAATTAAGGCAACTGCCGCATCTAAATCTGCAATTACGCTTTTATAAACCGTTTCTGCGTCGTCATAAGCAGGAGTTGGATTATCTCCTCTTAAATTTGCTTCAGTATAAGGGATATCACCATATAAATCTACTAATAATTGATATTGAAAACCTTTTACTATTTTAGAAATAGCTTTATAGTTAGAATAATCAACGGCTCCTGTTGGATCTTCATAAGTTTCAATATAGGTTAGATTTTTGAAAATAGAAACGTAAGATGTTTCAAATACATTACTAAAATCATCTGCACTAAAGTCATATCTCATATAGATTGAATTGGCTGACCAGTTTGAAGGCGTTGCCCAATTAACTACTAGTTGATTCCCTAGGTAAGTCATTGTTCGTGCGTTTAAATCAGTAAAGTCTGATAGCGCAACTGGCAATGTTAAACTAGGCGTAGAAATTGGTGGGCTGTTTGGGTTGTCGTTGACATCCAAGAAATCATCACAACTTACACTAACTATAGCAAGTGTAAACAGGAATAAAATTGTTTTTTTAATTTTTATATTTTTCATTTTATGTTTTTTTTAGAATGTTAAATTTACGCTCATTCCAAACTGTCTTGTAGGTGCTGTTTGAGATTGAGTTCCTACTCCAACTGCATTTCCTGTAGTAAAGTTGAATTCAGGATCAGTATATACGTTGTCTTTAGGTCTAACGGTAATTAAATTTCTTCCGAATAAACCAATAGATAAATCATCTATACCAATTCCTTCTAACATTTTTTGATCAAATGTGTAAGATAATAAAACCTCTCTTAACTTTAATGTTGTAGCATCAGTTACATAATTTTCTCTTACATCATTATAAGAATCCCAGAAAGCGTTACCACCACCTGATGTTAACCTATTGGTATTTGCTACATAACCACCAGCTCCATCAGAATAAGATGAGTTTGGAAAAACAAAAGGCTGTCTTCCCGATGTAGCACTATGCTTAGTTAAACCTGTAAATTCCATTGCATCAACAAGGCTATTGAAAAATACGTGACCAGTTCTGTAATCTGCAACTGCGTATAAACTCCAATTTTTATATCTTACTGTTGAATTAAGTCCTACAATATAATCCGGTACTGTTTTACCTTGAATTTGATTGACAGCATCTTGAATTGGATCTCCGTCTGCACCTACAATAATTCTACCTTCATCATCTTTTAAGTAAGATGTTGTTCTAATTTGCGGGTAAGGTTGACCAACTTTAGCTATAATTTGAGCACTTGTAAAACCACCAATATTTAATTCGTCTACACCATCTGCTAATGAAATAACTTCCGATTTAGTAGCAGCCCAGTTTATACCAGCATCCCAAGAAAAATTTTCAGCTCTTAAAATGGATCCACTTAATTCTACTTCAATACCTAAGTTTTGAATTTCACCAACGTTAACTACTGCTTGTGCAGCACCAGATGCATAAGAAACATCGGCATTTACTATTTGATCTGTAGAGTTTGTTTTATACCCAGTTATATTTGCAGTAAGTCTGTTTTGAAACCAACCTGATTCGATTCCAATTTCAAATGCTGTTGTAAACTCAGGGCTTAATTGAGGACTAGATACTGTGCTACTTTGTGATAAACCTACTGTAGTTCCATACGGGAAATTACTAGGTGAAAAAAAAGTTCCTTGTGTTCTATAAAGACCTGGGTCATTACCAGTTTTTGTTAAGTTAACACTTGTTTTTAAATAGCTTAGTCCATCGTTATTTATTATTTCAGGAAAAGCATTAGACGGTACAAAAGATACACCTGCTCCCCAATAAAAGAAAGAGTTATTATCTTTTGGTAATGTTGAACTCCAGTCATTTCTACCTGTAGCACTTAAGAATAAAAAGTCTTTGTATCCAACAGTTAAATCACCATAAACACCCATTTTTCGATACTCAGTATGTGATTCTCCACCTACTAATTCACCTGTTCTTGTTGATACATTATAGAAATCTGGAATAATTAAATCAGATCCTGATACATTAATGCTTTTACCAGTTTGAATCCTTAAATTGTGACCAGCTACAACTTTTAAATTAATATCTTCAGCTACATCTTTATCAAATCTTAATAAGAAATCGGTATTTGTTCTTGCTGAATTTGATAATCCATCTGCAGTTCTTGCACCATATTCATCTATTCTAGAGTAAACATGTGCTAATTCAAATGCGTATTCTAAGGCGCCAAATTCTCTTTTTGAGGCACTACTTGTAGCAGTATATCCCATATTTAAAGAAGCTGTTAACCAATCTGTAATTTCGTAGTTGGCATAAGCAAGAATGTTAAATTCATTAAAATCCGCCATCTCTCTTTGTGTATCTATAATAAAATAAGGGTTTTCGTAAAATGCAAAATAAGAAGTTTCATTTCTAGTAAACTGTCCAGTTCTCCAGTTTTTCAACTCTTCAATCGGTAAATGTAATGGTGTGTTAATAATATTCCAGTATAACGGTCTATCTTGACGTCCACCTTCTCCAACAACATTAGAGTGAGATCTAAAGAAAGATAAATTTCCACCAACACTTAATTTATTATAAGATTTACTTGCTTTTAATCTAAAGTTAGTTCTATTATAAGCATCTTTTGGTACAATACCTGTTGTGTTAGTTTGATCTATAGACATTAAAAAAGAACCAGTATCATCACCACCACTTACTGTAACACCATTTCTAATAGTAACACCAGTTTCAAAGAAATTTTTATGATTGTCTTTGATAGGAGTATAAGGCACTTGCCAAACAGAACCATCATCTAACGTTTCACTAGCGTCAACCATTCTTCCATCAAAGCGAGGTCCCCAAGCAACATTTTCTAATGGATATAGAGTTCCATCAGGAAACCCACCAACACCAAATTCATCTTGAAATTCTGGTAAGTACGCTGCATTTTCTGCTGTGAAAGATCCATTATAAGTAACTTTTAATTTACCCCTTCCTTGCCTAGTTGTCACTAAAACAACACCATTTGTTGCTTCAGATCCATAAAGTGCAGCTGCATTGGCTCCTTTTAAGACACTAATATTGTCTATATCGTTTGGGTTGATACGATCTAGAACACCTCTTGAAGAAGGAAAACCATCAACTACTATAAGTGCTTGATTGTCTCCTAATAAAGATCTACTACCCCTAAGCACAACTCTAGTGCTTGGATTAACACCGTTATTAGTTGTGTTAATTTGTAAACCAGCAACCTTACCTACAATTGCTGTAGCTACGTTGGCAGACTTAGTTTTGGTAAAATCATCGTTGCCTAACGTTTTAACCGCATAAGAAAGCTCTTTTGAGTTTCTTTTAATCCCAAGAGCAGTTACTACAACTTCTTCTAATGCTAGTGCAGATTCCGTCATCGTAACATTAATTTGATTTGATGTACCGACGGTCTTTTCTGTTGTATTCATACCAATATAGCTAAATTTAAGGATGTCTCCTGCTTTAGCATTGATTGAATATTTCCCGTCAAAATCGGTTTGAGTACCTGTATTGGTACCTTTAATAAGAACTGTTACTCCAGGTAGTGGTCCGCTTGCATCGCTTACTGTACCCGTAACAGTTTTTTCTTGTGCAAATGTGAATTGCACCAATAACGCTAATAATAGCGTTAATAAACCATTAAACTTTGTTTTCATTATATGAATTATTTGAATTAATTATGTCAAAAATCTTAATAATTTGTTAATAAACCAAACTTATTACTGTCAAACTCTTAATTTATGTTAAAAAAGGTTGGTATATTGTTAGAGGAATGTAGTTTTAATTAACAAAGTTGAATCTATTAGTTGAGGTTTATTTTAAAGTTGCGTTAGGCTAAATAGTTGATTAAGAAATTTTAAAAATAATAAGAAAGTTTTACATGTAATTTTGCATTATTAATTTTAAAGGGTTGGTTCTCAGTTTTCCCAACGACATAACTCAAATTAATAATACTATTCTTCGATTTAAAATTATAACCAAGCCCTAATCCAATTAACTTGTTTGAAGTATTGTTAAATTGGTTTTTAATAAAACCGAAATCGGAAATAGTGTATAGATAATTTGTTTTAGTTGTATAAAAAATATATTCCAAATTAGTTAAATTATAATTTGATGTTAATATACTTTGGT
>NZ_JBFLKT010000126.1:0-6403 GCF_040883305.1 Lutibacter sp. | reverse complement strand
GCTGTGTTAGTTATTACGCATTACCAGCGTTTGTTAGATTATATTGTTCCTGATTTTGTACATGTATTACACAATGGTAAAATTGTAAAATCTGGAGGAAAAGAACTAGCTCTGGAATTAGAAGCAAAAGGATACGACTGGTTAAAATAAATTATTAGTCAAAAGTTAAAAAGTCAATAGTTGTAAAGTTTTTATAAAACTGATATTACTCCTTTAGACTTTAATACTTTAGACTTTAATACTATAAAAAAAATGGATTTAAAAGAAAAATTAGTTTCTTCATTCTTAGCATTTGAAAATAAAGGTGGATTAGATCTGGATTCGAATGTACATTCAATAAGATCTAAAGCTATTCTTAACTTTGAAAAAGAAGGCTTTCCTACAAAAAAGGACGAAGAGTGGAAATATACAAGCCTTAATTCTATATTAAAAAATGACTATAGCTTGTTTCCTAAAACAAAAAAAGCTGTTGAATTTAAAAATGTAAAAGAATACTCAATTAATGAAATTGAATCTTATACCTTAGTTTTTATTGATGGGGTTTTTAGTTCTTTTTTGTCGGAAACAACACATGATGATTGCGATGTTTGTGTATTATCTTCTGCATTAACACGTCCAAAATATAAAATGGTAGTTGATAATTATTTCAATACCATTGCTAAGAATAACAATAGTTTAACAGAATTAAATACAGCTTTTTCAGTTGAAGGAGCTTTTATAAATATTCCAAAAAATACAATTGTTCCAAAGCCAATTCAAATACTAAATTTTTCTACTGGAAGTGAAAAAGAAGTGATGCTTCAACCTAGAAACTTAGTAGTTGTTGGTGAAAATTCACATGTTCAAATTATTGAACGTCATCAAAACTTATCAAAGAATGCTGTACTTACAAATGCAGTAACAGAAATTTTTGTACATAAAAGGGCCATTGTAGATTATTATAAAATACAAAATGACACCGAAAATTCATCGTTAATTGACAGTACTTTTGTTTCACAAAAACAACAAAGTGTTGCTTCTGTTCATACCTATTCGTTTGGAGGAAAATTAACTAGAAATAATTTAGAATTTTACCAGGAAGGCGAACATATTACTTCGCATTTAAATGGCATTTCAATTTTAAATAAAAAACAACACGTAGATAATCATACAGTAGTGAATCATAAATTTCCAAATTGTGAAAGCCACGAATTGTACAAAGGAATTTATGCAGACAAATCTACTGGTGTTTTTAACGGAAAAGTAATTGTGCAACAAGCAGCACAAAAAACAAATGCATTTCAACAAAACAACAATATTTTAATTGATGATGGTGCTAGTATTAATTCAAAACCACAATTAGAGATTTTTGCAGATGATGTAAAATGTTCTCACGGTTGTACCATTGGACAATTAGATGAAAGCGCCTTGTTTTATATGCAAACTAGAGGAATTCCTAAAAAAGAAGCAAAAGCATTGTTGTTATTTGCCTTTGGAAACGATGTTGTTGAAAAAATTAAAATTCCTCAACTAAAAACAAGAATTACTAAACTAATTGCAAAAAATTTAGGTGTTAATTTAGGTTTTGAATTTTAAAAGCATCTATTAAAACGTCATTCTGAGCGAAGCGAAGCAATCTCTTTATAAAAAATCCTATTTTTTTTAAAAATGATAGGATTTTTTATTCAATAACGTCGTGAATCATAGTTTGACTTCCGTTATTCCAAACAGTTAAAATATCTGTAGCTACTTGAGCACCGCTTCCTGCAGCAATTGCATATTGACTTCTCCAACCAGCTAAAACACCTGCAACATAAATTCCTTCTGTTACTAAATGGTTGTTGTTATTTAGCATAATTTTTTCTTTTTGTGGAGGAATACTTTTATGCGGAATAACATATTGCATCAATCCTTCAATATTAAACATATTTGAAGGCCCAACGGCTACAACAATTATTGAAGCAGCATATTCATTTTTATTGGTTTTAACAGTAAAGTTTGGTGATTCACCTTTTATAGAAACCACTTTTTCTTTTCCTATTTGGATAATATGAGGATAATTTTGAGCTAATTGTATAAGTCCATTTTTAAGAATGTCAGCTCCTTTTGTCCCTTTTTTAAACCCTAAAACATTGTTTAATTCAGCAGTATTTAACGCTGAAGTTTTTTGATGTGCTACAATTCCAATATTTTTTCCTTCAGCAAAAGGTTTACCAATTGCAGAACCTAAAATTAAAGCGCTCGATAATCCTGCGGCGCTTCCACCAATAATTAAAACATCGAAAGACTTCATATTAAAAAATTTAAGAAATTAAACCTTGAATATTCGAAGCAAATAGTTTTACAGCAATAGCTAAAAGAATTACTCCAAATACTTTTCTAATAATTAAAATACCGTTATCTCCAATAAATTTTCCTAATTTATTTGAAGTTTTAAGCACTATAAACATAAAAAACAAATTAATAATAATTGCAATTAAAATATTAATAGTTTCAAATTCTGCGCGTAAAGAAAGTAACGTTGTTAAACTTCCTGGACCAGCAATTAATGGAAATGCTAATGGGAAAATAGAAATTGTTCTGGCATTTGTTTCTTCTTCTTTATAAAGTGAAACACCTAATATCATTTCTAAGGCAATAAAAAATAAAATAAAAGCACCTGCTACAGCAAAAGAGTTTACATCAATTCCAATTAAGTTTAAAATACTTTTTCCTAAAAATAAAAAGGCAATCATTATTACACCTGCAATAATTGAAGCTTTACCTGACTGAATTTTTCCAAATTTTGCACGTAAATCAATAATAATTGGAATATTTCCAATTACATCAATAACTGCAAATAATATCATTGTTGCCGTAAGTATTTCTTTAAAATTAACTAACATTTTAACTCTATTTAAATTAAGGTTGGCAAAAGTAGATAATCCTTTAATATTATACCAGTTAAATTTTCAAATGTTGAATTAAAAATTTGAATTATTTTTAGATTAGTTTAGGAATAGAAATTAAAAATGCCATTAGCTATAGTTCATTTTTATAACGACAAATAAGCTAAAAAGAAACAAATTCTATTTGACATTTGGATGTTTAAATGGTTTTGATAACAAATTTAGTATAAAAAGTTTATTTTTGCCGCATGTTTCAATTAGGAAAAACCATAGTTTCAGAAGATATTATCGAAAAAGATTTTGTCTGTAATTTAAATGCCTGCAAAGGTAAATGTTGTATTGATGGTGAAGCTGGAGCACCATTAGAAGAAAGCGAACTTCAAATTTTATTGGATATTTACCCTAAAGTAAAACCATTTTTGCGAGAAGAAGGGATAAAAGCTATTGAAGATCAAGGATTATTTATTACGAATGAAGGTGATTATGAAACAACTTTAATAGATGATAAAGATTGTGCTTTTGTTACATTCGATAAAAACAATATTGCAAAATGTGGAATTGAGGAAGCTTATAATCAAGGGTTAATTAAATGGAAAAAACCGATATCTTGTCATTTATATCCTGTTAGAATTATGGATTACAGCGAATTTTCTGCTGTAAACTATCATAAATGGCCAATTTGCGATGATGCTTGTGTTTTAGGAAAAGAACTTCAAGTGCCTGTATATAAATTTGTAAAAGAAGCATTAATTCGGAAATTCGGTAAAAATTGGTACGCCGAATTAGAAAAGGTGGCAGAAAATCACAAATTATAGGCTACTTATGTAACTCAAGTTTCATAAGTAGATAAGTCATTTTGTAGTTTTACAAAAAGACTATTAAAGAGATTTTAAACTATGTTTAAAACCAACAAGTTATTCGGTGTTCTTATTGTAATTTTCAGTATTCAAAGCGCCCTTGCCCAAGAATTAACTTCAAAAATAATTGACAGCACATTTATTGAATTAAGTGTAAAACCAAACACAACTGCTAAAGTTGATGACTTAATTGATCTTTACAAAAAAGCCTATAAAAATAAACTTACCAACGAAGCCATTTTAGATGAAGCAATTATAGTTTCAGAAAAATTATTGTATTTAAAAGGTTTAGGTGAAAGTTATGATAGAAGAGGTCTGGTGGCGAGATACAATAACGACTTTAGTAAATCTGTAACCTATCATAAAAGAGCACTCAATTATTTAAACAAAGCAACCGATACTTTATTGATTATAAAATGCCTTAATAATTTAGGAGTAAGCTACAGAAAGTTAAACTTAGAAAAGGAAGCTTTTCAATATTATTTTCAGGCGTTAGATCTTTCAGAAAAAATAAAACATGAAAGAAGTATTACCATTGCTTTAAACGGAATTGGAAATGTTTTTATTGAAACCAAAGAATACGATAAGGCATTGTATTACTTTAAAAAAGTATATGCTTTTGACCTTAAAAACGAAAACATTAAAGGTCAGGAATATAGCTTATCAAATATTGGTGAAGCTTATTTATATGAAAAAGAATATGATTCTGCTTTTTTCTATATAAATAGAGCGTTGCAATTAACCATAGAACACAAACATAAATCTAGTGAAGCAATACGGTACAATTTATTAGGATTACTGTTTCAAAAAAAAGGAGATTTTAGTAAATCTACCGAATCTTACAAAGAAGCAATTCCTTTATTTACCAAATCTAATAATATTAGATATTTAAGTAATACTTTAATAAATATTGGTAAAAATCAATTAAATACAGGCAACTATAAAAACGCTGGAGAAAATATAAAATTAGGTTTAAATAATGCGAAAATTATTAAATCAAAAGAAAATATTTCGCTTGGTTACAATGCTTTAGTAAGTTATTATACCGTAATTAAAGATTATAAAAATGCATTAAATGCACATAAATTAGCCACTACTTTTAATGATAGTATTTTAAACCACGCATCTCAAGAAAGTATTATTAGTACTCAAATAGCTTACGAAACTGCTAAAAAAGATGAAGCTATTCAAAAATTAGGTGTTGAAAAAGAACGGATTCAACAAAATGCAAATACTAGTAAAAACAGGTTGCTGTATTCAATATTAGGAAGTTCTGGGGTTGTTGGTGCTTTGGTTATATTTTTCTTTTTATACAGAAAGAATTCTGATAATAAATTAGATCAAAAAAATTCGGAATTACAGAAATACATGCTTCAAATTGATCAATTAAAAGATAAAGTAGCAAATACAACCAACACTTCAAAACAACAATTTGAAGAAATATACAATGCATACGATTTATCTAAAAGAGAGGTGGAAGTATTAACACTTATTTCTAAAGGTTATTCAAATATTGAAATTTCTGAACAATTATTTGTGTCTCAAAATACCATAAAAACGCACATAAAAAATATCTACTTAAAACTTGATGTAAAAAACAGAATTCAAGCTTTAAAAAAGATTGGCATCTAAAAAAAACCTTATTTTATTGATCTTATAACTACAAAACCACCCTAAAGGGTGAGGTTTATCACTTAAACAAATGACTGCCAAATTAGCTCATTAAAGTAATTTTATACTCTAATTTAAAAATTACTAAAAATGAAAAGCAAACAACTATTACTTCCTAAAATTCTATTACTTTTTGGATTATTCTTTTTAATTCCAAATCATGTAGAAGGTCAGTTTTTAAAAAAATTAAAACAAAAAGCCGAAAAGAAAATTGAACGCGAAGCCGAAAAACGTGCAGAACGCCGTGTAAACAAAAAAATTGATAAACAATTTGATAAGGCTGAAGATGTATTAGATGGTAAAAAGAAAACAGAGGGAAATTCAGAAAAAGGGAATACCAATACCAACCAAAATACACAAGGAAACAATCCTCAAAACCAAGATGCTTCACAAACAAACGGAACAACTGTAAATAAACCAAACGTTGTTTGGAGCAGCTTCGATTTTGTGCCAGGTGATGAAGTTATTTTTGAAGATATTCCAAGTACCGATGAGGAAAGTGGAGAGTTTCCAAGTCGCTGGGATTTAGTAAGCGGGCAAGTTGAAATTGCAAATGTTGATGGAGAAACTGTGATGATGTTTGTAGATGGAGGTGAAATTGTACCATATTTAAAAAATTCGTCAACTGATTATTTACCAGAAATTTTTACTATTGAATTTGATTTTTACAAGCCTGCAGGTGGTAATCGTTTATCGTTTTATTTAACCGATCAAAAAAATCAGAGAAATAAACATGTGTACCATAATGCTCAAGAATTTGATGTAACACCTATACGAGTTGATGCTCCTGAAGGTTCGGCTGTCATGCATTCAGGAAGAGATTCTAACTATTGTAAAAATGGATGTTGGACACATGTTTCTATTGCCTATACCAAAGGAAAACTAAAAGTGTATTTAGACGATACTCGATTGGTTAATATTCCACATTATTCGTTTAATCCAACAGGATTTACAATGTATCCATATTTTGCTAGTGCCAAAGATAACAAAGCATTCTATGTGAAAAAT
>NZ_JBFLKT010000125.1:0-10239 GCF_040883305.1 Lutibacter sp. | reverse complement strand
TTACAATTGTAACTTGTTTGGAATTTGAAAATAAAATGTATTGCTGGAATTAAAAAAATATATGCTTATTTTTGTCAAATGAAATTAATAAATACAGCCATTTTAGAAAATTGGTATGGCGCTAATTTTGAATCCAAATTAATAGGAAGAAGAATTTTATTTGATGATGTTGAACCTTTAATTAAAAAATTATCATCAAAATTTAATAAAGAAATTATTGGTTATTCTGAAAATAATATACCTATTTATAAACTTTCTATTGGAATAGGTCCTATTAAAATACTATTATGGTCACAAATGCACGGTAATGAATCTACCGGAACAAAAGCGTTATTTGACTTATTCAACTTTTTTGAAGCAAGTGATAACGGATTAAAAAGTATTTCAGACACTATTTTAGATAATTGCACACTTCAATTTATTGTTTTATTAAATCCTGATGGAGCGATTAAATTTACACGAGAAAATATTAATAATATCGATTTAAATAGAGATGCCGTGGATATAAAAGCAGTAGAAAGTAAATTATTACGTGCTGTTTTAGATGAATTTAGCCCTAAGTTCTGCTTTAATCTGCACGATCAACGGTCTATCTTTAATGTAGAAGGTACTAAAAACCCCGCTACAATATCTTTTTTAGCCCCGTCAGAAAACATAGAACGGACTTTAACAAAAGGTCGCAAAGAAACAATGAGTGTAATTGTAGCAATGAATACATTACTTCAAAAGCTTATTCCTAATCATATTGGTAGGTATACAGATGAGTTTTATCCAACGGCAACTGGAGATAATTTTCAAAAAATGGGGCATAATACTATTTTAGTTGAAGCTGGTCACTTTAAAAATGATTATGACAGAGAAATTACAAGAAAGTATAATTTTTATGCCATTTTACAAGGGTTATATTATATTTCGTTGGCAGATGACTTTTTAAATTACACAGCGTATTTTAATATTCCGAATAACGATACCTTATTTTTAGACATTATTTATACAAATTTAAAAATTAAAAATAATGATGTAGAAACTGTCGAAGATGTAGGTATACAATATAAATTTAAAGTAGAAGACGATAAATTAGTAATGTATAAATCGATTGAAAAACTAGGAGATCTATCCAAATATTTTAGCTACAACAAAATAAATGCAAAAAACATGAACTTTGAGGAATTAAAATTATCAAATTCGTAAATATTTTAGTTAAATATCAGTTTTTTTTAATAAATTTGTCATATATTTCTATATTATTATTAAAAAACAAGTCATGAAAAAATTTATTTTAGACGAAATAGATCATCAAATATTAGATATTCTTATCGAAAATGCGAGAACTCCATTTACTGATATTGCAAAAAAATTAGTTGTTTCGGCAGGTACAATACATGTGAGAGTTAAAAAAATGGAAGATGAAGGAATTATTAAGGGTTCTACATTAACTTTAGATTACGAAAAAATGGGTTATTCATTTATTTCGCACGTGGGTATCTATTTAGCAAAAACTTCTAAAACTAAGCAAGTTATAAACGATTTAAAGAAAATTCCTAACATTACAATTGCCTATATAACTGCAGGGAAATACAATGTTTTCTGTAAAATTAGAGCTAAAGACACAACACACGCAAAAGAAATTATTTTTGAAATTGATGATATAGATGGTGTTTCAAGAACGGAAACAATGATTTCTTTAGAAGAAAGCATCAATGATAAAACTAGATTAATGCATTCTATTTTTAGAGAAATTTAAAAGAAATTACCTCTTTAAACATAAAGCCTGCCTAAATGTTAGACCAACTTTCGTTATAGAAAAGGGATTTAATTTTTAGGCAGCCTTTCTTTTTGCTTAATTCGGACATAGTTTTAGAATATATGGGTAGAATAATGGAAATTTAAAATTAGTTTAGCATTTAGCGATCTCTTTTCCCACAATTACAATTGCACCCAGATACGGAATTTGAAATTGGCGACATGGCCTCCAAAGTTCCATTAATTAATTTGTTAATAGCTAGATCTGGATCAGACTCCTCAATTTTATAACAAGCGACTCCATATTTGGCTAATTTTTCAATGGCACCATGGCCAATACCTTTGGTTAATAAGATATCAGATTCAAATAAAATATGCTTTTTTATCTCTTTTTCACTATGAAAAAAAGAATGCAACGTTTCATTTATAGATAGTTCTAATAATCTCCTACTTTCTATAATTGAATCTTTTATAGTATAAATTAAATAGTTTCTGCATTTTCCAGTATGATTAAATATGGTTTTTTTATTTTGAAACGTGACAGCGACTATAGTTTTCATAATTCTTTTTATTAATTATTCATTCAAATTTAAAACTAAATAGAGTAGAGGATTGCAACTTAGGTTACTATAATTAACCCTCGTTTAAAATTATATGCCATATTATTTGAAATGGCTATTTGTATAATTCGTGGTTAAAATGGATAGGATTTATTCCAATAAACTCCGAATTATACCGTATAATTAAAGCACTTTAAAATAAATTTAATCAAGAAATTCAGGTAGTTATTAACAATATTTTAATTGATTTAAAAATAATTACTAAATTTTTATATGTTTTTTTTCATATTCCAGATTTACCCCAATTGTTTAAACCAATTAAATAAATAATAGTAGTAAAAGACTGGTTAACAGAGTGATATATGTGAATTTGATAGACTTAATTATTTAACATTATCTAAGTAATTCAGTTTTAAAAGCTATAAAAATTTAAATTTTAGAACAAAAATAATAAGTTTTTAACAATTTTATTTGGTTTATATAACATTTGTATATACATTTGTTGTCTATACAAATAAGGTGTAGAAAATAGTTGTCCCCCCGAAGTTGAATAAAAATGATAAAAAGGAAGAATTAAATTTACCTGATTTAACAATTGCAAATATACTGCAAACAGGTAACTGGATGAATGAAACATTTTCAGACCATTTAAAACAATTTGCCTTATCTATTCAACAATTTCAAGTATTACGTTCTTTAAAAAAATTAAATGGTCAACCAGCCGATTTACAATCTTTACAATCTGAAATGGTAAGTAAAAATAGTAATACAACTAGATTAGTTGAAAAATTACGATTAAAAGGATTAATTACCAGATTTCAAAATGAAGAGAATAGGAGGAAGGTAGAAATTAGAATTACCGATCAAGGTTTAGAATTGTTAGAAGAAATTGAAAAAATACAACATCAATTTGAAACCAGGGTTGTAGGTAATTTAACAGAAAAGGAAATTTTAAATTTAAATAAATTATTAATAAAAATTAGGAATAATAATTGACCCCAAACCCAAAATTATTGCTAAAAAAGCAATTAGCACCCCAAATTGCTTTTTTAGAAATAATTTTAAAAATTGATTTTATGATAAACTAAAATAGAGGTAGTCTCACTGTAGTCACATACTTTAAGAAGCAATCCGAAAAGCTTTTAGCAAGTTAGATGGTTAGTAAGAACTTTGTTTCTACCTCTTATTTTTAAAAAAACATTTAAGTACAGATACATAAATTAACCCCAAACCCCAACTAGTCAAAACCCCAATAATTATGAGTACCCCATTTTTAACATCTTTTATAGTTAGTATTTCTACAAAACTCTTAAGTAGAATTTTTAGAGGAAGTATTCTAATTTATTTCCAATCTAAAACGCTTGATACTATTTTTAATAAAACATTGTTTCATCCCAAATCAAACAATTATTTAAAACACATGTATCTATTTAAAAGCAGCCGCAATCAATTTGTCACCTAATCAATGTTCCCACAACGGTAGTTGGTAATATTATTTTGCGGCTGTCTTTAAAATATAAAATTAACCCTATAAAAACCCCTCTTTTATGAAATCTACAATAATCAAACTAGCATTCGTAATTCTTATATTTACAATATTCACTTCTTGTACACCTGAAGACGATGGTATCTTTTTTAATGAAATTACCGAAACTAAAATAACATATTCTCCTATTGAAAATGAGATTTTAAATCTTGTAAATGAATATAGAAAAGAACAAGGGTTAACGACCTTAAGAAAGTTAAATTTAATTTCATCAGTTGCAAAAACACATACTAGTTATATGGTTGAAGTAGGGAAAGTTAATCATGATAATTTTCCTGAAAGACACGAATTATTGGTGCATAATGCTCAAGCTACTGCAGTTGGAGAGAATGTTGCATATGGTTATAATTCAAGTGAAAGTGTTGTTAAAGCTTGGTTAAATAGCCCTGGACATAAGAAAGTAATTGAAGATGAAACTTTTACTCATTTTGGAATTTCAACAGAGAAAGATTCCAATGGGAGAAACTATTTCACACATATTTTTATTAATAAATAAATTTATAATTATGTTAGTTTTAGAAAAAAGAAAGGTTAAAGTACACAATACAACAAATAGAATTTATATAAATACGCTAATTCCTAACTTCAATATTAAAAATAAATATGGAAAAGTAGTGAGTTTAATGAATTGTTGTGTAAAATTATAGATTGTGGATTTGTCGTCCCAAAAAAAACAGTTGTAGTATCTTTAATTGTCGTCCCCACAACGGTAGTATAGTAAGATATAAAAAATTACAACTGTTTTTATAATTATAAACTAAATAAAAAAAACAGCCGCGAAATCTTGAAAAACTGTCGTCCCCACGATAATTTTATTTGCACAAGTATCACGACTGTAAATTTTTAACACTATTAAAAATAAAGTTAAAAATTTTAATGTTCTTGAACTTTAGGTGTTGTAAATTTATCATTTAACATTAATAATTCCAATATTTTTTTCTTTTATTTCTTTCCTTTTATTTTTAACTTAAATGAATAGTATATTTGTTTAACAATTTTGACCAAATATCCGTGAAAAAACATTTTTCTTATTCTTTCAAAGTAGATCAAAACTCTATAGATGATTTAAATCATGTAAATAATGTAATTTATTTGGATTGGGCTCAAAAGATTGCTGAAATGCATTGGTCACATATAAGTGAAGAGCTTGCAAATAATAATTATGTTTGGGTTGTGAAGAGACACGAAATAGATTATTTCTTACCAGTTTTTTTTAATGACGAAATAACTTTAAATACCTATATAGGAAGTTCTTATGGTGTTAAATCTGAAAGATTTGTAACTATTATTAAAGAAGGGAAGACTGTATGTTCAGTAAAAACAATTTGGTGTTTATTAGATAAATTTTCAATGAAACTTACTCGTATTCCATCAGAAATATTATTGCTTCTGGATTCCAACAAAATTTAGTAATAATTATATTTATAACAAATTTTTAAAAGAAAATAGAAACTTTGGGGTGGAGCAAAAACCTAATTAAACCTTTAATAAACTTCAAGTTTATGTTTATTTAGAGATTACTAAATATTAAAATTTATAGGTTAAAACAGCTAAAAACCTAATGGTACGCGCTTTTTCTATCATCAGAAAATATTAACTCAGCTACAATTAGCCTTCTTTTTTATTCTTTTCTTCAATCCATTTAGACATATATTTTGTACTTTTTAACATATGTTGTTGCAGCATAGCACCAATAAAATTTTTATTTCTATGATAATCCAAAACATTTAAGAGTGATTCAATTTTTGACATTAATTCAGTGCCAAATTTCTTTTTCGAAAAATTAGAATTAATAATTTCAAAGCCGTTTTGCTGCTTTTGTAACCAAATTTCTTCATTTTGATATAATTCAACTGCTTTTTTAACAAAACTATTAAAATCGTTTTCAATAAAGCCAGCCCAATGTAAATTGGAATTTATACCTTCAGCACCAATTGAAGTTGTTACAGAAGGCGTTCCAAAAAGCATTGCATCTATAAGTTTTCCTTTTAATCCAGCTCCAAATTGAAGCGGAGCTAAACATATTCTGGCATTTGCAAAGGCTAGTTCTTTATTCTCAACCCATCCTTCAATTAAAAAACCTTCTTTTTTATTATGCAATTGTGTGATACTTTCATTATTTCCATAAGCACCATAAATATGGATATTGGCTGTTGGTATTTTCGATTTTATTTTTGGCCAGATGTCTTTTTTTAGTGTTTTAACAGCTTCTAAATTGGGTTTGTGTTTAAAATTACCAATTGTCATAAAATCAATTCGCTCATTAAATGATGGGTATTTACTAAAATTATCTGTAGCTAATTCATCTAATAAAAATGGCGTATAACACAATAAATTTGAATCGATTTTAAACTCAGTCTTCAATAATTCTAATTCATATTTAGAAATAATTAAGGTTAAATCACAACGGTATATACTTGCGATTTCACGTTTTGCAATATCGTTTTTTAAAAGAGCATCAGTAATTTCTATATTTTTTTTAAAGCTTTGTTCTCTGGCAAATCTTAAAAAATGTAAATCTTCGGTATCGAGAATTTTTAACGCATTTGGGCAATTTTCAGAAACGCGCCAACCAAATTGCTCTTCGGTTAAATACCTGTCGAACAACACAATATCTGGATTATAATCTATAATAAAATCATTAAAACTTGTATTATTTAATTCAATAGTTGAAGTTAGAATTCCTTCTTTTTCAAAATTATAAGATTGTGTTGTTTTTGCAGCAGTACTAACAAAATGAATTTCTAACCCAAACTCTTCAAAAATTGCTATAAGTTGTAGCATTCTAGTTCCAGCAGCAGTAGTGGTGGGTTCTGGCCAAACAAATCCGATAATTAATACTTTTTTCATTACACCAAATGTATTAATAAGAATTAAAATGAAAATTGATTTCATAAAAAAAGGTTGTTTTTAATAAAATTTAAACCTTTACGGGTTTCATTTATTTAAAAAGAGGTTGAAAATAACGTTTAAAATACTTTTAAAAAGTCTTTTTATAATTAGTAACATTATTGTTACATTTGGACATACGATACTAACTAAATGAGATCAATAGATAACTCAATAAAGAAAATAGTTTACGACAGAAAAAACTATTCAAATAAACAATTAATTGAATTGTATAAATCAATATTAAAACCTCGATTAATAGAGGAAAAAATGTTGATTTTATTACGTCAAGGTAAAATATCTAAATGGTTTTCTGGCATTGGCCAAGAAGCAATCTCAGTAGGTGTTGCAAGTGCCTTAACTTCAGATGAGTATATATTACCTATGCACCGAAATTTAGGTATATTTACATCTCGAAAAATTCCATTACACAGACTTTTCTCGCAATGGCAAGGTAAAAAAAGTGGATTTACAAAGGGTAGAGATCGTTCGTTTCATTTTGGTACCCAAGAGTTTAAAATTGTTGGGATGATTTCTCATCTTGGCCCGCAATTAGGTGTTGCAAATGGTATTGCTTTAGCAAGTTTACTAAAAAAGGAAGCAAAAGTGACCGCTGTTTTTTGTGGTGAAGGAGGCACAAGTGAAGGTGATTTTCACGAAGCCTTAAATGTTGCTGCCGTTTGGAATTTACCGGTATTGTTTTGTATTGAAAATAATGGCTATGGTTTATCAACGCCATCTAGTCAGCAATTTAAATGTAAAAATATAGCAGATAAAGGCATTGGTTATGGTATGGAAAGCCATATTATAGATGGAAATAATATATTAGAAGTATATACTACTTTAACTAAATTGGCTAAAAGTGTTAGAAAAAAACCGCGTCCTATTTTATTAGAATTTAAAACTTTTAGAATGCGAGGTCACGAAGAGGCGAGCGGAACAAAATATGTACCTCAGGATTTAATGGATAAATGGGCAAGAAAAGATCCAATCGAAAATTTTCACGAATTTTTAAAAAAAGAAAATATTCTTTCAGAAGAATTAGATGTTTTAATTAAAGAAAATATAGTACTTGAAATTAATGAGCATTTAAAAATTGCTTTTAATGAAGAAAAAATCACGTCTTCCATAGAAAATGAATTATCTGATGTTTACAAACATGTAAACTATATAGAAACAAAACCTTCAACAGAAATTGAAAATATTCGCTTAATAGATGCTATTTCTTTAAGTTTAAAACAATGTATGCGCAAACATAGTAATCTTGTAATAATGG
The DNA here is from genome assembly GCF_040883305.1 of Lutibacter sp. GTDB lineage: Bacteria > Bacteroidota > Bacteroidia > Flavobacteriales > Flavobacteriaceae > Lutibacter. The sequence goes on along the minus strand of NZ_JBFLKT010000125.1, from coordinate 2,225 downwards.
GACAAGATATTGCAGAATATGGAGGTGTTTTTAAAATAACAGATGGTTTTTTAGAAGAATTTGGGGCAGAAAGAGTTAGAAATACACCAATTTGCGAATCTACTATTATTGAAGCTGCTTATGGCCTCTCTATTAATGGTAATATAAAAGCTGTTGTTGAATTGCAATTTTCAGATTTTATTACTTCAGGATTTAATCCAGTAATTAATTTATTGGCAAAATCATTTTATAGATGGGGACAAGGAGCTTCAGTTGTACTACGAATGCCTTGTGGAGCTGGTGTTAATGCTGGACCTTTTCATAGTCAAACAAACGAAGCCTGGTTTACTAAAACACCAGGATTAAAAGTTGTATATCCAGCTTTTCCTTATGATGCAAAAGGATTGCTTGCAACCGCCATAGAAGACGAAAACCCAATCCTGTTTTTTGAACATAAGTTGTTGTATAGAACGGTTTATCAGGATGTTCCAACAGCTTATTATACAATTCCTTTTGGAAAGGCAGCACTTTTAAATAAAGGGATTAGCGTTAGCATTATTTCTTATGGATTGGGTGTTCATTGGGCTTTGGAAGTGGTAAAAACGCATAATATTTCTGCTGATATACTAGATTTAAGAACATTACAACCTTTAGATATTGAAGCTATTTATGCTTCCGTAAAAAAAACTGGAAAAGTGCTAATCTTACAGGAAGACACGTTATTTGGAGGTGTTGCATCAGATATTTCAGCATTAATTGCTGAACACTGTTTTAAGTATTTAGATGCTCCAATTAAAAGAGTAGGAAGTTTAGAAACGCCTATTCCATTCGCCAATTCGCTAGAAAACAATTATTTACCAAAAGACAGGCTTTTTAACGAAATAATGGAGCTCTTAAATTATTAAGTGACAAAAATCATACAAATAACATAATGTAAGTTTTAACTTTAACATAAAATGTTATTATTATGCTGTTAAAGGAAAATAAGGCATTCTTTAAAGTTTGCTTTGACTCGATGCAAGTTGGAATTATTGCGTTCAATTTAAAAAAAGAAATTGTGCTGGCAAACACTCCAATAATGGAGATTTTTAATTATACTTCTGAAGAAATATACAATAATAACATCAACGTACTTTTAAAATCCAATGGTTTAATAAATGAATTTATTAAAGGTAAAAATACCGAAAAATTTAAATCATTATTAGAAACTTATGGTGTAAAAAAAGGAGGTTTTGAAATTCCAATCGAAGTGAGTTTTGGTAAAATGGAGTTTGAGGGCCAATTCTATTATAAGGCATTAATTTCCGATATAACCGTTAGAAAAGAAAAAGAATTAAAAAAGGACATTTTAAATTATCAATTAGAAGAAGAAGTAAAACTTAGAACTATTGAACTAGAAAAAGTAATTAAAAAATTAAAAGAGTCTTTAAATAAGGAGAAAGACTTAAATAATCTTAAAACTCAATTTATTACATTAGCTTCTCATGAGTTTAAAACTCCTTTAAGTGCAATTATTACTTCTGCTGAACTTATAATAAAATATGCCGACTTAAACAGAATTGATAAAAGAGATGAACATTTTTTAAAAGTTAAATCAAAAATTATTTTTTTAAATAATATGATAGACAACTTGTTAACCCTTGAAAATATCGAATCGGGAAACATTACTCCATCATATACAAGTTTTAAATTCAGTGATTTAGTTAAGGATATTATAAACAATACATCCCCATTTTTAAAAAAGAAACAACAAATTATATTTTCTAATAATATAGGTGATTATATTCATCAAGATTCTAAAATTATAAAAATAATTTTAAAAAACTTGCTCTTCAACGCTATAAAATATTCAAACAAAGACATACTAATTAAACTAAGTGCAGATGCCGAAAATATTTATTTTACTATAGAAGATAAAGGTATTGGAATTCCTAAAACTGCACAAAAGTTTATTTTTCAACGTTTTTTTAGAGCAAAAAATGCTGTTTATTACCCTGGAACTGGAATAGGGTTAAATATTGCTAAAGGATATTTAGAAAAATTAAATGGTAGTATTTCTTTTGAAAGTACTGAAAATAAAGGCACAATTTTTTATTTAACACTTCCAAAATTAACCGTTGAAAAACAGTAAATATGATAACAATCATTATTCTAACTGATAAAAATTAGTGTTCAAATATGATAACAATCATTAATAAAATTGATACAAATCAGCGTTCAAATTTATTTAGGGCTTTAATTTAGCA
>NZ_JBFLKT010000124.1:0-2743 GCF_040883305.1 Lutibacter sp. | reverse complement strand
TAGCTAGAGTTGGAGCTGGTTTAGAAAGTATAGATGTTGAATATGCCGAGAAAAAAGGAATTCTACTTATTTCGGCGCCTGAAGGTAATAGCAATGCAGTTGGAGAGCATGCCTTAGGAATGCTTTTAGCATTGTTTAATAATTTAAAAAAGGCTGATCTTGAAATTCGGAATGGAAAATGGCTTAGAGAAGAGAACAGGGGTATCGAACTTGATGGAAAAACCGTTGGTATTATAGGTTACGGTAATATGGGTAAAGCTTTTGCAAAAAAGTTGCAGGGCTTTAATGTTGAAGTCATTTGTTACGATATTAAGGCTGAAGTAGGAGATGAACATTGCAAACAAGTTACTTTAGATGAATTACAGCAAAAAACGGACGTTTTGAGCCTGCATACTCCGTTTAATGAGTTGTCATATCAAATGGTGAAGACAGATTTTATTAATGCATTTAAAAAGCCATTTTACTTGATAAATACCGCACGTGGTTCTGCAGTTGTAACATCTAATTTAAGGGAAGCGCTTAAAAATAAGAAAATTTTAGGTGCGTGCCTAGATGTGCTGGAATATGAAAAATTATCTTTTGAAAATTTATTTGAGAATAAGGAGTTGCCAGAACCTTTTGAGTATTTAATTCAAGCTGAGAATGTGTTATTATCTCCACATATTGCGGGATGGACTAAAGAGTCTAAAATTAAATTAGCACAAACCATAGTTGATAAAATTAAAGGTAACTTTTTTACTGAAAAGGAAGTTGGAAAAGATAAATTACGAGAAATTAAAAAAGTTACTGGAATTGGTGGTCTTTTCTTTAAAAGTTCGAATCCTGTTAAAACAAAAGAGTGGTACAAAAAGCATTTAGGTTTTAATGTGGATCAATGGGGAGCAACATTTTGGTGGAAAGATAAAAAAGGTGCTGAATGTTCTACCCAATGGAGCCCATTTGATGAAAGTTCTAAGTATTTTGAGCCATCAAATAAAGATTTTATGTTTAATTATCGTGTTGATAATTTAGAGGAACTTCTTAAAGTATTAAAAGTGGAAGGTGTTACTATTATTGGTACAATTGAAGAGTACCATTACGGTAAATTTGGATGGATTTTGGATAATGATGGAAATAAAATAGAATTATGGGAACCTAAAGATAAAGTTTTTTTAAAGTGAAAAATATAATTTTAATGTTCAAATAGATATATCATGAATGTAATTGATGAAAATGGAAATGTAATTCCAAAAAGTACAGAAGAAAGCAAAAGAGTTCTTGCTGGTATTTTAGCAATCTTACTAGGACCTTTTGGGGTTCATAAATTTATTTTAGGTTATACAACACAAGGTATTATATTACTTGCAATTACTATTGTAACGTGTGGTATAGGCGCTGCTGTAACGAGCATAATAGGTTTAATTGAAGGTATTATATACTTAACAAAGTCTGATGAAGAGTTTGTTTATATGTACCAAACTAATATGAAAGAATGGTTTTAGTAGTTTTGAGATTAATGTTGTGAAATTTAGATGTTAATTTAGAAATTTGTAAAATTAAATCTTATTTGTAAATTTCTTTTAAGTAATAATGTTTTAAATTATTAGTGCTATTTCGGGTCCTGGGAAACTTTTAATTGTAATCAGTGGTTATTTAATAACTAATCTCATAATTTAACGTTTGGTAATTTTGGAAAGGTGGTTTTATTTTAGTGATTATGTTTTCAAAGTATTACATACTTTTAGTTAAGATTATTAATGTTTATAAAGCAAAAAAAAGGCTACCATTTGGTAGCCTTTTCATAATATAGTAATATTCCACAAGTTAAAATTTAAACCCAAGTTTAAATGAATATTGGGCAAAGAATGATACTGTATTGTTTTCAGATTCAAGGTTTAATAAACCAGAACCTGGTGTTTTTACACTCGCAATATATGTATATGAAACTGGTTTGATATCAAAACCAAAGAAAAGATCTTTAGCTATATAATAATCAACTCCAGCAACAGCTTGAACTCCAAAAGCAGAAATATCAGCTTGACGTGTTCCTAATAGAGCAGGTGTAGTAATGTTATTATTGTCATCTAAAATTACCTCAGTAAATAAAGATTGTCTTGCATAGTCAAATGGTAAAGCAAATCCTAAATAAGGAAATAACCTTTCATTTTTTGTTGTAAACATCCATTGAGCTCCTACTGTAAGATTAACACTTACATTTTCAGAAGCATCAACTCCAGCATAAGCAGGTACATTAGTGTTTGGCACTCCAGGGATTGGTAATACACCTGGGTTATTTCTTAAAATTGCACCTCCACTAAGTGTTAGAGCAAATTTATTACCAACGTAATATCTACCTTCAGCTCCTACCATATTAGTAATGCTATTGTTGTTAGCATTTACGGTATTATCATAAGCGGTTTCTCCACTAACAATATTAGAACTAGGTACAGTTAACCCCCCATTTAGATATGCTCCTCGTCCAAATACCATCGCTGCTGTAAAGTCACCTTTTTTAGGTGCAAATTTTGCACTGTGGTCACAGTTCTCACAATCGTGGTTTTTTGAATCTTTATCTTGAGCATTTACACTTGTTAGTGCAAATGTTAGGATAAAGCATAAAATTAAATATTTTTTCATATGTTTTAGTTCTTTAAGAGTTATAATTTATTTTATAAAGGGCTGGCCATAAAACTCAGCCCTTTATTATTTTATTCCTAAAGAATTAATCTTCTAATGCAGCTGTCATTAAACCATAATATTCATC
>NZ_JBFLKT010000123.1:0-7349 GCF_040883305.1 Lutibacter sp. | reverse complement strand
CCGGCATATATGATAACACCTAAAAATCCAGAGATTGCAAATTGAGTTAAATCTATGTGTTCTTTAAATACATCAAACCCTTCTTTCATATAATGAATTCCAAGGAAAAAGAATCCAAGACCTGCTAAAACATTTCCAATTCCTTTTAAAGATGCCTTTTTTTGAAATGAAAAAATGAGTCCAAAAATTAACATAGGCATTGCCAATGTAGAAATTTTTATTTTTAATCCAAATCCCGCAACCAGCCAAGCCGTAGCAGTTGTACCAATATTTGCTCCAAAAATTAAACCAAGCCCACCAGATAAGCTTATTAATCCAGCGCTTATAAATGATATTGTAATTACTGAAACGAGAGAACTAGATTGTATTAAAGCTGTAACTAAAGCTCCTGCAGAAATACTTTTGTAAAGATTATTAGTTGCATTTTTAAGAAAATCTTTTAAAGGACCCTTTGTAAAAACTTTAAAGCCTTCCTCTAGCAAAACCATTCCAAAAAGTAAAATAGCTACACCTGCAGTTATTGTTTCAAAATTTGGATTGAAATATAAAATTATTCCAAGCGCAATTAATATAAGTACAAACAAAAGTCTTTTTATCATAAATAAAACTTAAACGAAAATTTCAAAAAATAGTTTAATGCTGTTTAGTTGTAAACTTACTGTAAATAATTTATAAAAAAAAGCCTTCAAAATTTGAAGGCTTTAAAATATTTAAAATTTTAACAACTATTTTGCTGCTTTTTCCTGCATATGAAAATCGTGAAATAGTTGCAATAAACTCATTACTGCAGAAATTAAATCTTTAGTTTCTAGTAATATTCCAAAATATAATGATGAGTTTTTAGGACTACTTTCTTCGGTTCTAATTCTGGCAATTTGCTTATCAATAGATTCAGAAACATAATCGAATATTTCCTGTTTTGCATCGATAATATTAGATAAATCATCAAAATCTTTTTCAGTAAAATCTTTTTCAATTTTATCAAAAAGCACTTTTAACTTATCATTAATGACGCTTAAATCTTTTATAGATGAAGGTTTTAATTGTTTATGATTGTTATTTACGTGTTTGTAACTTGTAGTAGAAATATATTCTATAGATTGGGTTATATCTTGTAAATAACCTAATATTAAAATATAAAATCTACTGGCTTTTACAGAAGAATCATCTAAAGATTTAATAAAGTAGAATACATCTTCTCTTAATTCGTTCACCTCTTTATTTAACTTTCTTACGTGTTTTTCGGTTTTAGAAAGCTTCTTTAAATCGTGAGTTGCTAAATCATCAACAACATTTGTATATAATTTATTTACACGTTTCACAACTTCTGCAATATGATCTGAACTTTCATTTACAACTTCATTAATGGTAATTAATTCAGCACGCTCCATGTAACGTTTTTCTTTTTTCTCTTTTTGTTTTTTAGCATGGCTTAGGAAACTTCTTACTAATAAAAATCCAACTAAAATAAGTAATAATGCAATTGCAATTCCTCCTCCTATGTGAATTAAGTATGTAAATGTACCTGCGGCAACAAAAGCGATAATAGCAGTAGAGAACCATCCTAAAATTACATTAACTACCCCAGCAACTCTATAAACAGCACTTTCTCTGTCCCAAGCTCGATCAGCTAATGAAGTACCCATTGCTACCATAAAAGTTACATAAGTTGTTGATAATGGCAATTTATAAGAAGTTGCAATTGATATTAAAATACCGGCAACCATTAAATTTACAGAAGCTCTAATCAAATCAAAAGCTGGAAGCTCATATGATTTGTCTTTTGGTAATTCTACAGCAGGTTTTTGAAATTGATAATCAATTTTTTTTGCTACTGAGGCAGGTAACATAAAGTTAATAGCTTTGCTTATATTTACAGAACCTCTTACAATGGAACGGGAGAAAAAGTTTGCTTGAAATTTTTCGTGTCCATCACCTTGTCTTGCAAGTCCAATTTCAGTATCAGCAACTGTGCGGGCTTTTTTAGAAAACCATAAAGTTACAACCATAATACCACCAGCAATAAATAATAACAAAGATTCTGTTGGTACTTTTTTAGCTAAATCGCCCATAGCAAATGCAGATGCATCTACACCACTTACACTCCAAGCTTCATAGGAATGCATTGCAGCCATTGGAACCCCAATAAAGTTTACCAAATCATTACCAGCAAATGCCAGTGCTAAACCAAAAGTTCCTATTATAATTACTAAAATAAGTATGTTCTTTTTGAAGATAGTAGTGTACAATTGTGATATAACTGTCCAGAATACAAAACTACCAATTAAGATATATAATTCATTACCTTCTAAATGCCCCTCTAAATCTGAATAAAAAGGAGTTCCTTTTAAACCTTTCATAAAGATAAAATAGGTTATTGCTGTGAGCGCAAACCCACCAAAAATAGCCCCAAAATATTTCATTTGTTTTTGATAATGAAACGAAAAAATTAATCGAGAAACAAATTGAACAAATGCACCTACAGAGAATGCAACCACCACGGAGAGTAGTATTCCTGAAATTATTAATAAAGCTTTATCTGAATTTATATAATTTCCTAAATTTGCAAATGTTTGTGTGTCTGAGGCACTTATTTTAATTAAAGCCATTGCAACTGCAGCTCCTAACAATTCAAATACAATAGATACCGTTGTAGATGTAGGCATTCCTAAGGTATTAAATAAATCGAGTAGAATAACATCTGTTATCATTACAGCCAGGAAAATAATCATAATCTCATCGAAATAAAATTCGGCTGGATTAAAAATTCCTTTTCTTGCAACTTCCATCATACCACTTGAAAATACAGCGCCGAAGAAGATTCCAAAACTAGCAACTATCATTATAGTTTTTAAAGACACGGCTTTAGAACCGATTGCAGAATTTAAAAAATTAACTGCATCATTACTTACTCCAACTACCAAATCGATAACTGCTAAAACAGTAAGTGCGACAAGCATTAAAATGTAAATGTTTTCCATATGTTTTTTTTAACGATGCAAAAATACTTTCAATTAATACATCAAATATTAAATTAATGTTACCAAAGTTAACTTAATGTTAACTTAATGTTAAGAACAATCTTAAGTTTTTGTGAAAAAATTTTAAAATCAATTTAAATTTACTAACTTTTTTTGATTAGATTGACTTAAAAGTGAAGTTTTTAGCATTCTAATTTTGAGGGTACAATTGTTACTGCAAAATATTATAGTTGAAATGAATGTGACTCACCAAAGCAAAAAGCTTTATCGTGTATCTTCATTAAAAAACGCAATTAGAATTTTAGTGAGTTCTTCTGGCTTGTCTTCTTGTATAAAATGGTTGGATTCTAAAGTGTAATGTGTCTGATTTTTTGCCCCAATAATGTTTTGTTGTAAGATGCTATCTTTTCCTTTCCACATTAAATCCTGATTATTTCCCCAAATTGTAATAAATGGTTTTGAAAATAATTTTAGTTTTTTATACAGGTTTTTATTTATAATAGCTTCGGAATCGTTAATTTGAGTAGGAATTAAAGAAGGAAATTTCCGAACAGCATTGTAATCAGATTGAAGTTTAAAAGGTTTATTATAAGCTGTTTTTATGGTGTCTGGTAATTTTGTGTTTGTTCCCCAATCCATAATATTTCCAGGTGAAAATGTAGCATCGTTTTTGGCGTAATTTACAAACCCGATAAAGCTTTCTGGAATGTTTTCGTTTCCTTCAAATAAATAACTATAAGAAACGGCAACTTTATTGAACAGTGTTGATTTTTCAGCAACAATTCTTAATGAAATCATTCCTCCCCAATCGTGTGCAAACAAATTTATGTTTTTTAATTTTAGAGTATCTATAAAATTATGTAACCATTTTGTATGATTTGAATACGTTATAATAGCGGCATTTTTTGGTTTGTCTGAATATCCAAAACCTACAAGATCGGGTATAATTACTCTAAAGTTTTGTTTCACTAGGTTTGGTGCTATATTTCTATAAATAAAAGAATTGTTGGGTTCACCATGTAACAATAGAATAATTGGATTGTTACTATTTCCCAAATCTAAATATGCCATATTAATTCCTTCATCAACTTGAACAAATTGATATTGATCTGCACTAAAGAAATGAAGTTTTAAAGATTCTTGACTACTTTTAGTTTCTTTTTTACACGCTAAAAGTAGTGTGCTAAAGGAAATAATTAATGCGATATAAATTATAATTCTATGTGCCATTATTATAATTGTTAATTGTGCAAATTATTTAAAATAAGACACTGTATATATTTTGAAAAGTGTTAGTTAGAATATTTTATTCTGAAGTGTTGAATTCTTGCTCATAAAATAAATTTATTGCAATTATTAACCTGACAGGCTTGTCATCATAATCTGATTCCGTCATAGATTCTAATAGACCTTGTGCTAAAATTTGTGGACTTATTTCACCAATATCTCTGACAGCTAATAGATACTCTTCGATAAAAATATTTTTTTGATTTTTTAACAAACAATCTACATATGCTCCTTTTGGATTGGTAATATAAAAATCTTTCGGAATTTCTGCTGTATCAATCTCGGTATTTTCCAAGTTGGTTTTTGCTTGAATTTCGTATGAATCGTCTTCATAATATGCTGCGGAATATTTAGTCCAAATTTTATCAAATACACTAGAATTTTTCAATTTATCTAAAAGATTATTCGGTGAATTTTTTACGAAGCCGGTTGGTTCGTTTAACTCACTTATATCTTTTAAATAAAGTTTGTATTTTATTCCAATTGGCTCTTTTGGGTAAAGTTCACTTAAATTAGATTCAAACTGAGTACAAGTCTCATTTAAAATTGCTATTTCATTTTCTGAAAAGCAATTGTTTAAAATGTTACCATAATCAATTTTTTTGTTAGTGTTGTTACAACTTAAACTTGTAATTGAAATTAAAATAAGGATCGCAATTTTTTTCATAATTTGTTTTTATATGATTTGTATTATAAGATAATCTGAGATTTTTCAGACATAGCAAATCGTTAGTTAAATGTTTATAGGTTTGTTATTTTATTTAAAAGTAAGCATAAATTTTATGAGTTGTTAGCTTCAGTATTTTTTAATCATAAAAATTTATTATGATGTTAATTTATAACATTATCAATTTAAGTCCAATCTGCCAAATTCACTAGATTTTTTTATAGTATGGTGTACTTCTTTTATTTAAAGACAGAAATAGTATCCCACCCATTAAAGTTCCATAAATGTCTTTCCAATCAAATATTCCACGAGGCAAATAGGGCTGCAATATTTCGTAAATAATATATCCAATCACAATAAATCTAATTACACGAAATACTTTTTTTCTTGGTGAGTTTAATATTGCTAATGTGAAAAATATTTGAACTATTATTCCTCCCAAATTCCCAATACTATCAGCAATTCCATAATTATGAATGTTGTTTGCGGAAATAAATGGTCTATAAATATTTCTCCCTATTTTTTGTCAAAAAGAAAAACAATATTGCAATCACGAAATAAATAATCCTTTTGTTATCAATCTTTTTTATGGATGCTTTAGTTGCAAAAAGTTGTATTATTATCCATTTCTTGGCTTCTTATTAGCTCTTTTGGAATTTCTTATTTTTGCTTTTCAACAACAAGAATATAATCAATTTTTGCGGTTGCCCCCATTAGTTGAAAAGTTGGACGAACATTAGGAATTATTGAAACAACTTCTCCATCAAGTTTATTTAAATATTGTTCTAATTTTTCTTGCATGTTGTCATTTTTGACTTCAATTCTATGTACTCGGTATCTCATATTATACATTTTATTGATAAAGTTCTTCTATATGTCATATAGCTTCTTAAATCCTAGTGTAGTAGTTTTTTTAACGAAATTAATCATTATAAATACTAAAAAATAGGCAAATTAAAAAGGAATGTTTTTTACTTTAAATATAAGAAAAAATAGAATAATTTTTTTCCACTAGGTACTAATTTTTTTAGAGAACATTTAAAAAAAAGAGCCTCATTTTAAAAAATGAGACTCAATTATTGGGTTGACTATTTAATCGTTTTACTAACCACTGTAAATAGCTTATTTAAGAACAAAATATTAATTGTTCAAATATCACTATTTATAGTGATATTTTTGTTGTTGTTAAAATTTCTTATTCACAAGATATTAACATTTTGCACGTATTTATTCTACGATCCGCACATTTCACAATCGTCTGGATTGTTTTGTGATGCAATTAACATAGCTTTTAATTCTTCTGGGCTTAGTGGTGTTTCCTCAACTTTCTTTTCTTTAGAAACTGTAAATTGTGTTGCATTTACGGCACTTTTTGTTCTTAAATAATACATTCCAGTTTTTAAACCACTTTTCCAGGCGTAAAAATGCATAGATGTTAGTTTAGAGTAATTTGCATCTTGCATAAATAAGTTTAACGACTGTGATTGATCTATAAAATAACCTCTTTGGCGCGACATATCTATAATATCTTTCATACTCATTTCCCAAACAGTTTTATACAACTCTTTTAAGTCTTGAGGAATAACATCTATATGTTGAATAGATCCATTAGCACGCATAATATTTTCTTTCATTTCATTATTCCACAGGTCTAATTCTACCAAATCTTCCAGTAAATGTTTGTTTACAACAATATATTCACCACTTAAAACTCTTCGTGTATAAATATTAGAAGTATAAGGCTCAAAAGCTTCATTATTTCCTAATATTTGCGAAGTGGATGCCGTTGGCATTGGTGCAACCAAAAGTGAATTTCTAACACCGTTTTCTAATACTTGTTTTCTAAGCGCTTTCCAATCCCAGCGTCCGCTTAAATCATCTTCTGAAACATTCCACATATTAAATTGAAATTCTCCTTGTGACATTGGTGAACCTTTGTACGTAGAATAGGGTTCTTTCGCTTTTGCAATTTCCATTGAAGAAGTTACGGCTGCAAAATAAATAGTTTCAAAAATTTCTTCGTTTAATTTTTTAGCTTCATCACTTGTAAAAGGCATCCGCAACATAATAAAAGCATCTGCCAATCCTTGAATTCCTAAACCAATAGGTCTGTGACGGAAGTTAGAATTTTCTGCTTCTTTTACAGGATAATAGTTACGATCTATAACTGTATCTAAATTACGCGTAATCTTTTTTGTGACTTTATAAAGTTTTTGATGGTTGAAAAATTTCTCACCTTCTTTATTTTCTTCTACAAACATTGGAATTGCAATAGATGCCAAGTTACACACTGCAACTTCATCATTTGCAGTATATTCCATTATTTCTGTACATAAATTTGAAGAACGAATGGTTCCTAAATTCTTTTGATTCGATTTTCTGTTTGCTGCATCTTTATACAACATATACGGATT
>NZ_JBFLKT010000122.1:0-3732 GCF_040883305.1 Lutibacter sp. | reverse complement strand
TACTAAGGCATATTGTGGCGGATTGAATTACCAAAAAGAACCACCTAAGAAAGAAAAGACATTAAGATGGGTATATGGAAAAAAACGTGAGGAAATATCTGTTGAACGAAGAAAAAAACATCCATACCAATTTGTTACAGGAGCAAATATTTTAATTTATAAATCAATTTTTAAAACTATTGATTTTAATGAAGCAATAGTTAATTATGGATATGAAGATGTTGTGTTTATTGAAGATTTGAAATCAAATGCTATTGATATTAATCATATTAATAATCCCGTTTTTCATTTAGGAATTGAGAATAGTTTAACTTTTTTGAATAAAACAAAAGAAGGACTTGAAAATTTATATTATTTAAATTCAAAAGATATTATAAAAGGTGAAAAATTAAAAATATTAAGGACTTTTAGAATCGTAAAAGCATTAAGATTGAATTGGCTTATTGTTTTGTTTTTTAATGTTTTTGAAAAATTGTTGGAATATAATTTATTAAATGGTAAACCCACTCTTTTATTATTTGATATTTATAAAATAGGGTTTTTCTGTACTATTTATGAAACTAAAGTTAATTAATTTTTAGCGGCATTTTTAACAAGCATTTCATACACTTTTGTCCAGTCTTTCCATTCATTAATTTCACTTAAAGACGAATTATGCCAAAGCGATACAAATGTTCCATTCACATTTTTAATAACATTAATAATATCCTTTACCTTTTCGGATGCCTGTTCTGGAGTTAAATTTTCATAATGGTTTAAAGTTCCATCCATAATTTGAAAAGGAGTAATTTGTAGACCTTCTTCTTTATTTTTTAGAATATTGAAAAAAGGATATGTATTGCAAATACCAGCTCTAAAACCAACTTTATTTGCGTAACCCATGGTGTAATCGTATTCAATATTATTATTTATGAGCTGTTGGTAGGTGTCTGGATGTTTTAACATTAAATAATGTTGCCTGCTTTTAGTAACCTTTTTATTTATAATTTTTTCAAGCCTATCTTTTTCTAGTTTAATTTTCTGATAATCTATATTAGAAGCGTATGACGGATGGATTCCAATAGTTGTATTTGGAGCTGAAATTAATTGTTTAATTAATTTGGTCAAGGCCTTTTTTTTGTATGAAATATTTTTATCCAATTTAGCATAATCACCTAAATTTAGAAAATATAAGTTTTTTGTATTAAATTGAGTCTGGAGCTTTATTATTTTAGCGTACGTGTTGTAAAGATCTTCATTTTTATAAATATAGTTCCATCTATTTTTTACTTCCGAAAAATTTAGTTGAACCAAAGCTTTTAAAAAACCTCCTGTAAAACGCACAAAACCTTTTCCTTTGTAAGCATACGCAACATCAATATCTATAGAGTTTATAAAGTTGTATTTTAAAATTGTAAAATCTGAATTTGGATACTTTTTAATGATTTCTTTTTTCAATTCTTGTGCCCATATATTAGCTACTGGAATTTCTAAAAAGTTGTTTTTGAAAGCAACAGAATCTTCAGCTTTAAATCGGTTATGATTGTCGAGTTCTGTTGTAAAATATTCTTCGTATCTGCTTGCAATATAAAAAGTACTTGCAAAAATATCGTAATTAAAATCAGCAGCATCAGAAGTTTTAAAATAATAAGGAATCGTATCAATCCAATCTACAGTAATATGTTGTTTTTTTAAGCTTTCTTCAAAAAGAATTGAATGTGGTTTAATGGAGATGCAATTAATTAGTGTGCGATTACTATAATTTATTTTAATCTGATCAGTACAGTTATTAAATGTTTCATAATTTACAATCGAATAATCAACTTTTAAAATATTTTTAAAAATAACATCTAAAGTATAAGTTAATCTATTTGATATGTTTTCACTGTAAACAATTATCATTTTAAATTGTTGTAAATGTTTTTTAAGCTTTCACTTTCGTTTTCCCAATTATAAATATTTGCAGTTTTAGCTAAATTTTGACACCATTTAGAATAAAGTTTTTCATTTTTAAAGATAACAGATATACATGTAGCAATTTCTTTAGGGTTGTGCGTTTCAATTACTTTTCCAATATTGTTGTTTTCTACAATTTCTTTAATAATTTTTCTATTTGAAATAAGTAATGGCGTTCCTGCCTGAATGTAATCAAATATTTTATTAGGTAAACTAAATTCGTAATTTAGGTTTGTATTTTTATCTAAAGATAGCCCAAGATCTGCAATTTGAGTATATCTCATCAATTCTAAATAAGGCATTTTAGGAAGTATAAAAACTTTTTCTTTTAAATTTAAGTCTTTTATTTTGTTTTTTAAAGTACTAATAACATCTCCAGTTCCAATTATGTATAATACACAGTTTTCTAAATACTGCATTGCTTCAACAGCTTCTTCGGCTCCTCTATCTACATTTATTCCAGCACCTTGTAGAATGAGCATCTTTTTGGTTCCTTTTATTTTTTCAGCAAAAGATTCAAGATGTATCTTTTTGTGATAATTGGGAGCTAAATTTCTAATTACGTTTACAGGAATATTATATTTAGTAGTATAAATTTGTGCTATTTCAGAATTTACAGTATAACAATTCTTAATATGTGGAAGTATATTCTTTTCAATTGTCAACCAAAATTTTTGAACAAAAGGTCTGTTAATTAATTCAGGAACTTCAGTAAATAATTCGTGACTATCATACACTAATTTTGATTTAAAAATCTTACTGATTAAAAAGTTAGGCAGCAATGTATCCAAATCATTACTTAATAAAATGTTTTTTTTTGTAAAAAATAATTTAAAGAATAAACGTAAATTATATTCAGCATAAAATAAAAAACCGTGATTAAATAAAAGTTTAAATCGAAACGTATTATAGTTCCTATTTAAGTTTTTGCTGTTTTTAAATTTTCTGCCAATTAGTAAAACTTTAAACCCCATTTCAGATAAAGTATTACAAACTTTATCGACACGTTGGTCTGTTGTTAAATCGTTTGTTACAGAAACAATTATACGTTTCAATTTTAGAGATTTTTAGTTGCCATTATTTAGAGCTTCTTTTCTTTTTTTGGTTAAATAGTAAATATTTGCCATTAAAATAAAAGCATTGGTTATAATAATTGGCCAAGATATAGCTAACATAATTCCGTAAATTACAAATAATATGGCACCTATGGAGTTTATAATGCGTAGCGTTGAAAGATTTTTCATTAAAAAAGAAATAATTAACGCCAGAGAAGCTATATAACCAACCCATTCTGTATATGAAATGTTAAAAAGCATGTTTTTCTATTTTAGAAGTGCAAATATATATATAAAGAAAGGAGTTTTTGTTTAAAAAGTGAGGTTTATAAAAAAAGAAACCTCACTCAAAAATGAGTGAGGAAAATTGCTATGAAAAAGATTGATAAGTCTTTCGACATATCAAGTACAAATATACAAATAAATTTATATATAATCCGTATTATTTGTTAAAAATTTCTTAAATAATTTTAAGTCAAATTTTAATTTAAATATTGGTTTATTTTTTTAGTATTGCTTCGTAAATTAAGTTATGAATTTCAGAACGTATGTCTTTTTCTCCAAGTTTATTATTACTCATAATTGGGTATACTCTGTTAGATAAAAATACATATAAAATGCCATTGTCTGGATCTGCCCAAGCAAAGGTTCCTGTAAAACCACTGTGCCCAAAACTGTTTGCAGAAGCGTATTTGCTACTTGCTTTAATTTCAGGGTCTAAGCTAGGTTTGTCAAATCCAAG
>NZ_JBFLKT010000121.1:0-16947 GCF_040883305.1 Lutibacter sp. | reverse complement strand
TTTTTTGTAATTATTTTAGCATTAATTGCTCCAAAAACTTATGATGTAAGTCGAAATATTATTGTGAATAAACCACTTCCCGAAGTTTTTTCATATTTAAAATCATTAAAAAATCAGGATAACTGGTCGCCTTGGGCAGAGAAAGACCCAAATATGAATAAAACCTTTACAGGAAAAGATGGTGAAGTTGGATTTGTATCTGCTTGGGTTGGAAATAAAGAAGTTGGAGAAGGTGAACAAGAAATTACTGGAATTGTAGAAAATAAAGTTGTAGAATCACAATTACGCTTTTTAAAACCGTTTAAATCCACATCTGATGCTTATTTAAAAGTTGAAGAAGTTAGAGAAGGAACAAAAGTTATTTGGGGGTTTTCTGGGAAAAATAAATTTCCAATAAGCATTATGATGCTTTTTATGAATATGGATAAAGCAATTGGAAAAGATTTTGAATATGGGTTAAATAAATTGAAAGGTATTTTAGAAAAATAAATAAATATGAAAACATATAAAAATTGTCAGAGTTGTGCAATGCCTTTAAATAAAGATCCGAAAGGCAAAGGTGGAGGAACAAATGCAGATGGTAAACCAAGTAATATGTATTGTAGTTATTGTTATGAGGAAGGGAAATTTTTACAGCCAGATATTACTGCAATAGAAATGCAAGCGTTTGTAAAAGATAAACTCAAAGAGATGGGTGGTTTTATGAGGTTATTCGCTGGCTTTTTTTCAAATGGAATTCCAAAATTAGAACGTTGGAAAAAGGATTAATTATTTTTCACAATAGTTATTGAAGTTTTTTCTCCTTTTTTTAAACGTGTTAGTGTATTAATATTATTTTTTTGATCAACAAT
Organism: Lutibacter sp.; assembly: GCF_040883305.1. Lineage (GTDB taxonomy): Bacteria > Bacteroidota > Bacteroidia > Flavobacteriales > Flavobacteriaceae > Lutibacter. The sequence continues at coordinate 16,096 of NZ_JBFLKT010000121.1, read as the reverse complement.
TTCTATTTTCGCTGTGTTTGGAGAGATAGTACCCGTATTTAATGCTAAAACTTCAATAAGAGTTGATTTTGAATTTAAGGGAATTGTTAATTGTTTTATATTTTTATCTACACTATAATTTCTGAGAAAAATAGACCCATTAACATATATATTAATTTTATCTCCATCAACCTTTCCAGCATCATAAATGTTTAATTTAAGCTCAGAAGACGCTGAAAACATTGTTAAATTTTGATTTGGTTTTAAGATATTCATTTTTAAGGAATCTAAAGTCTGAGTTACACTTACTGAAGATTTAATCGTTGTATCTACACGTTTCGATTTTTGAATTAATTTATCAATCTTTTCAGCTTTTTTTTCAATTTTTTCGATATTTCGAAGTTTAATTTCACCATTTATACAATTACCTCCATCATTATAAAGCCCTATAAATTTACCTTCAATATTTTTTTTAGAATCGATGGTATTCAATTTTCCTTCAAAATGAATGTAACAGAAGTCATAATCAGAGACTTCAGATTTTGTATAAATTATCCCAACTTCTTTAAAAGAAAGCATATTGGTTTTATCATTGTATTCACCAGTAATATTTGATTTAGTTTCGTGATCACCACCAATATCAGTAATTGAATAGCCGGAAATTATATTATTGTTTTCTACTAAATTTAATCGATAAGAGATAAAAGAAGAATCATTTAATTTAATAACCCCCAGATATTCCTGCTCATTTTGTGCATATATAACTTCATTAAAAAGCAATAGGATTAAAATAAAAACGAAGTACTTACTTTTATTAAACATTTTTAGTTAGATTTGGTTACAAACTTAAACTTAAAAATTATGAAATTAAAAATTATTTTATCATTAGTAATGTTATTATTGGTTACAAGTTTTAGCTATGCATCTTTTCCTGTTAAAAGAGTTGCAACAATTAATAATACTGAGCAGATTAACAAAACTTCAGTTACTGAGGTGTTAGTTTCTCCAGCTGCTGCTGGATCAGAAAAAAGTCAAGGTATTGCATTGTTGTTGGGTATTTTTTTAGGTGGTTTGGCTGGCCACAAGTGGTATTTAGGTAATCCGTGGTATATTAATTTACTTTTTATAGTAACTTTAGGTGGTCTTGGAATTTGGTGGATAATTGATATGATTAGAATTATTACTGGAGATTATAAACCACATAATGGAAGTTATAAAGCTGATTTCTTTTAAAAATTAACAAATTTTATAAATTAAAAGAGAAGCAAATAGCTTCTCTTTTTTTATGCTTAATTTATTTTATTTCTAGAAGAAGATGACAACCAGTCTTTTCTTAAATCATTAGATAGTTTTCCAGAGCCATCATGTTTCCAACCCGGCGGTTTTATAAAATATTTTAATTTATTTATAAATGAAGTTTTAGCTGAAAAAGCATCCTTAAAAACGGAATTCCATTCATTAAAAGCAATTTTTATAGGATTAAAAGTATCAATATTTGAAGTTAACCCATAAATAACTTTTTCATTTTTAAGTTCAGGTTGAAATGTACCAAATAATTTATCCCAAATTATAAAAATTCCCGCGTGATTTCTATCCAAATACAGAGGATTACTTCCGTGGTGAACCCTGTGATGCGACGGTGTATTAAAAACTGATTCAAACCAACGTGGCATTTTATCTATTAATTCGGTGTGAATCCAATATTGATATAAAAGACTGATACTCATTTGGGTGAAAATCATTAATGGATGGAATCCTAAAAATGGTAAAATTAAATAAAACACAAAGGTAAAAAATCCACCAGTCCAAGTTTGACGTAATGCAGTACTTAAATTATATTTTTGTGAAGAATGATGTACAATATGTGAAGCCCAAAAGAAACGACTTTCGTGCCCTATTCTGTGTGCCCAATAATAACAAAAATCATCAGCAAATAAAATAAGTAACCAAGACCACCAAACAAATGGAATGGTACTAATTCTATAATTTTCATAAATAATAGCAAAAACAAAAACTATTAGCAATTTACTTAATAAATTAATTAATACATTCCCAATTCCCATAGTTATTGAAGCTAAAGTGTCTTTAAATTGATAGGATTGGGGTTGTTTTTTAAATAAGACAATACCTTCAAAGATTACAGTTACAACAAAAAAAGGTATTGCGTAATATATTAAATTTGGGATGTTTGGAACTTGCATAAATATTAAAATTATAGCTCAATATATAATAAAATATTAATATTGTTGTGTTTTCCGCCAGACACTATATTTTTGTATCTTTCAATTTTTTAAAATTAAATGAAAGCAATCTACCAAAAATACATTCTAAATTTTAAACAAGCCAGTGGTACTTCAAGAGGTATCTTGAAAACTAAAGAAACATTTTTTTTAAAATTAATTGATGAAGATAAAATTGGAATTGGTGAATGTGGCATTTTTAAAGGTTTAAGTATTGACGATAGACCGGATTACGAGGAAAAATTAAACTGGCTTTGCCAAAATATTAATACAACTATAGATGTTTTATTAACTGAATTAATTGAATTTCCGTCCATACAATTTGGATTAGAGCAAGCTGTTTTATCATTAAAAAGTAAAAATCCTTTTGAATTATTTCCTTCAAAATTTACGCAATCAAAAGAAGCCATAAATATTAATGGTTTAATTTGGATGGGAAACGAAGCTTTTATGAAACAACAAATTGAAGAAAAATTAAAAGCAGGATTTTCAACCATTAAAATGAAAATTGGGGCCATTGATTTTGAAACTGAACTCAGGTTATTAAAAAGTATCAGAACTAATTTTTCTTCAAAAGAAATTGAATTGAGAGTAGATGCTAACGGAGCTTTTAATCCAAATGAGGCATTGGAAAAATTAAAACACCTTTCTGAATTTGAAATTCATTCCATAGAGCAGCCAATAAAACAAGGACAAATAAGTGAAATGGCAGGTTTATGTCTAAAAACACCATTGCCAATTGCTTTAGATGAAGAATTAATTGGTGTTTTTGATGTAACAAACCCATCTGGCGGACGTGCAGGAAAACAAGAATTACTACAAATAATAAATCCACAATACATAATTTTAAAACCTAGTTTAATAGGTGGTTTTAAAGGAAGCAAAGAATGGATTAATTTGGCTGAAAAACAACAAATTGGTTGGTGGATAACGTCTGCGTTAGAAAGTAATATTGGATTGAATGCAATTGCACAATGGACGTATACTTTAGGTAATAAAATGCCGCAAGGTTTAGGAACTGGAAGTTTGTTTACCAATAATTTTGAAAGTCCGTTAGAAGTAAAAAACGGACATTTGCATTACAATTCAACTAGAAAATGGATGATTAATTTATAATTAATGTTTCAAAATAAATAAAGATATTAAAACATAAATATGAAATTTATACAACAAGCATATACAGGAAATAACAAATGGTGGACTTATTTTATAACAATTTCGGTTGTAACTTTTCCTTTTTTAATGAATGTGGTTATTTACTTAATATTTCCTGAATTATTAGATACTTTGTATCAGGAAATGGAGCAAAAAGAACCTAGTAATTTAGATTTTTTATTAAACTTATTACCCTTTTTATTTTTGTTAATTTTGTTGTTTTTATTTGTAAATAAATTACATAAACGAAAAATTAAATCAATAATAACATCTAGAGAATCAGTTGATTGGAGTCGTATTTTTTATGCTTTTTTTGTTTGGTTTACAATTGGAGTGGTACTTATTGGAGTTGACTATTTTATGTCTCCTAACGATTATATTTGGAATTTTAAACCCATTCCGTTTTTTGGTTTATTGCTGATTTCAATAGTGTTTTTACCTATCCAAACAAGTATGGAAGAACTGTTATTTAGAGGCTATTTAATGCAGGCTTTTGGAGTTTGGTTTAAAAAATCGTTTGTGGCATTGATTTTAACTGCAGTAATTTTTGGCTTGTTACATGGATTAAATCCTGAAGTTGAGAAGCTTGGATGGATTGTAATGATATATTATATTGGAACAGGTTTGGTGTTAGGAATTTTTACATTAATGGACGAAGGTACAGAATTAGCCTTAGGTTTTCATGCCGCAAATAATATTGTAGCCGCGGTTTTGGTAAGTTCTAATTGGGCGGTTTTTCAAACAGATGCATTATTAATTGATGTGTCGGAACCATCTTTAGATTTGTTAATGTTTTTACCTGTATTTGTATTGTATCCGTTAGTACTTTTTATTTTTTCAAAAAAATATGGCTGGACAAATTGGAAAGAAAAATTATTTGGAACTGTTACAAAGCCTGTTGAATTAAAAGAAGACGAATTTATGGTTTAACTTAATCACTGAGCGTAGTCGAAGTGGTTTTGATATTATCAATAATAATCTCCTTCTATTTGGGAAGGATTAAGAATGAAAACGAACAAATTTCATAAAAGTTTTAAATTTCAAGGAAAATCATTTTCTGATGTGAATGAATTGCTGTTATTTTCTAAGATTAGTTCTATTGAAGTATATAATTTTATAGAAAATTGGTTTGATGAAAAACTTTATATTGAAGTAAAGACTTCGGGTTCTACCGGAGTTCCAAAGATAATTCAACTTCAAAAAAAATACATGATAAATAGTGCGAAAGCAACAGGTTGCTTTTTTGAATTACCTGAAAATACAAGAGCGCTTTTATGTATGTCACCAAATTATATTGCTGGTAAAATGATGTTGGTGAGAGCATTAACTTTAGGTTGGAATATAGATATTGTTGAACCAACTTCAAATCCGTTAGAGAATATTGAAACAGCTTACGATTTTTCGGCAATGGTTCCGTTGCAAGTAGCTAATTCTTTAAAAGATTTTCATAAAATTAAAAAATTAATTGTTGGGGGAGGTGTAGTTTCTAATGAGCTTTTACATCAAATTCAACATATAAATACCGAAGTTTTTGCCACGTATGGAATGACTGAAACGGTAACTCATATTGCAGTAAGAAAATTGAATAATTTTAAAAACGTCATTGCGAGAGAAACGAAGCAATCTCAAAGTAATATTCCTCAAAATAATTCTACTAAAAATGTGATTTCGAGCGCAGTCGAGAAATCTTATTATAAAACACTGCCAAATATTAAAATTTCAACAGATGAAAGAGGTTGCTTAATGATAAAGGCTCCTAAAATCTCTAATGAAATAGTTATTACAAATGATGTTGTTGAATTAATTTCAGAAACTGAATTTAAATGGTTAGGTCGTTTTGATTCTATTATAAATTCTGGAGGTATAAAATTAATTCCAGAACAACTAGAAGAAAAACTAGCAGCAATTATTAAAGAACAGTTTTTTGTAGCAGGATTACCAGATGTTGTTTTAGGTGAAAAATTGGTGTTGGTGGTTGAAAAGTTGGTCACTGAGTGGAGTCGAAGTGCTATAATTTCGAAAAAAGTAAATCCCTATAATAATGAACTCTTTCAAAAAATAAAAGAATTAAAATCACTTTCTAAATATGAAATTCCAAAAGAAATTTTTTTTGTTGAGAGTTTTATTAAAACACCAACAGAAAAAATCAACAGATCAGCAACTTTGAAACTGCTTGAAAAGTAATATAACTCGTCATCCTAAATTTATTTCAGAGTCTTATTATGTTCACAGCGGATTTTAGGTTTAAGAAAACGTCTATTTCTCAAACATTTCAACTTTGGTTTCGCCACTCGATTTTTTAAAACCTCTAAACATTCCAGAAGAATTAAAATCCCAATATACATCACCATTTTTATCTAATAAAATCATTCCACCTTCGCCACCAAGTGGACCAATTTGATTGAATAAAACTTCATGTAAAGCTTCAGCAGGAGAAAAATGGTTGAATTTAATTAAGCTAGAAACTTCATGAGCCGCAACAGTTCTGATAAAATACTCCCCGGTTCCAGTTGCTGAAATTCCACAAGTTAAATTATTAGCATACGTACCAGCACCAATAATTGGCACATCACCAATACGACCATATTTTTTGTTAGTCATTCCGCCAGTTGAAGTTCCAGCGGCAATATTTCCACTTTTATCTATAGCGACAGCTCCAACAGTTCCGTATTTATGATCGTCAATCAATTCATTTTTAATTAAAAATGCTGAGTGGTCGAGTTCAGTTTTTTCTTTTCCTTGTAATTTTTTTAATTGGTTCATTCTTTTTTCAGTAAAAAAGTAGGAACTATCAACCATTTCTATACCGTATTTTGCAGCGATAATTTCTGCGCCTTTTCCAGAAAGTAAGACATGTTTAGAACTGTCCATAACCATACGAGCAGCCAAAATCGGATTTTTAATATGATTTACACCAGCAATTGCACCTGCATTTAAAGTGTTACCATCCATAATTGCAGCATCCATTTCTTGGTTACCTTCACTATTGTAAACGGCACCTTTTCCAGCATTAAATAATGGAGAATCTTCCATAATATTAATTGCAGCCTGTATAGCATCTAAAGAAATTCCTCCATTTTCTAAAATAGTATAACCCGCATCTAAGGCTTCTTGTAATTTTTGAGTGTAAGCAACTTGCTGTGCTTCAGTAAAATATTCTTTTTTTATGCCCCCCGCACCACCATGAATTACAATTGCAAATGAGTTTGGGTCTCTTGTTGGTTTAATTTTTTTTTCAGAAGTATTTTCTTTACAGGAGATAATTAAAAGAAGTGAAATTAATAGTAAGGGTAATTTTTTCATGAGTTAAGATTTGATATTCAAAGATATTCATTTTAAAATTGAAAATTAGAAAAATGCTTTTGATATATTTGTATTTCAAAACAATTATGAATTCAGAAAAGGACACATATAAAACTATTGAAATTGCTGTTGGAGATGCGCTTTTTAAAGAGAAAGGAAGTAAATTTATAGGGTATGTTTTTCCTATTTCTTCAGAAGAAGATGTAAAAATTTATATTGATGAATTAAAGAAAAAGCACCATGCTGCACGGCATTGGTGTTATGCTTGGCAATTGGGAATTGAAGAAATTAGTTATCGCGCAAACGATGATGGAGAGCCAAATAATTCAGCTGGACAACCTATCTACGGACAAATTTTATCTAAAGATTTAACGAATGTTTTAGTGGTGATTGTACGTTATTTTGGGGGTACTAAATTAGGTGTTGGAGGATTAATTAGTGCTTACAAAACTACAGCAAAGTTAATTTTAGAGGAAGCCGCAATTGTAAAAAAAACAATTGATGTTTTTTATAAACTAAATTTTGAATATAAAGACATGAATAAGGTAATGCGAATAATTAAAGACCAAAAACTTTCGATAGAAACTCAGAAAATGGAATTGAATTGTGAGTTTTTAATTTCAGTACGAAAAAAGAATGCACTTAAAGTTCAACAATTATTTTTGGATTTACGATGTTTAAAAATTAAAGAAGTTACTCCTTAAAATTTATTTTATCTAATAGGTATTTTGGAATGCGTGTTGGTCTGTTGGTTTTCATATTTACAAAAACCAAAACTGCTATTGCAGTTGTTAACAATTCATTTTGTTGGTTCGTTATTTCAAACTTAAATTCAATTCTTGCGGTTGGTTTTTTTGCTAAGGTTGTTTTTAGGATTAAAATATCATCGTATTTTGCAGGTTTAAGGTAATTTGTATTTAGACTAATTACAGGTAGCATAATACCATCCTCTTCCATTTTTTTGTATGAAACTCCTAGTTTTCTTAACCATTCGGTTCGTCCCATTTCAAAGTATGCGGCATAATTTCCATGGTATACATAACTCATTTGATCGGTTTCACCATATCTTACTCGAAATTCTATTTTATCTGAAATCATTTTGTATATTTATGAAGTGGTATTTACGTAAAAAAAAATTAATAATCAATAGATATTTTATTTTTTTATACTAAAAAATATTCACATTTTTGTACAACCAAATAATAACTAGAGTTCGCTCTATAATTGCGACTAATTAACTTAAAATACCACAAAAATCACCAATGAGTAAAACTGCAACATCAGTTTGGACAGAATGTTTATCTTTTATACAAGATAATATTAAGCAGCAAGCGTACAAAACTTGGTTTGAGCCAATTAAACCAATAAAATTATCTGGTGAAGCATTAACTATTCAAGTGCCTAGTAAATTTTTTTATGAGTGGTTAGAAGAACATTATATTAAGTTATTAAGAGTTGCTTTGGTAAAGCAGTTGGGAGATGATGCAAAATTAATTTATGATGTTAGAATGGAGAATAATTACAGTAGCAATAATCCACATACTGTAAAGTTTCCTAGTTCAAATAGAAATCCAATTAACCCTCAAGGGGTTACAGTTCCCATAGATTTTAATAAGAGAGAATTAAAAAATCCATTTATAATTCCTGGAATTCAAAAGGTTAAAATAGAATCTCAGTTAAATCCAAATTATAATTTCGAAAGTTTTGTTGAAGGAGACTCAAACCGTTTAGCGCGTTCAGCGAGTATGGCTGTTGCAAATAAACCTGGAGGTACCTCTTTTAATCCGTTGTTAGTTTATGGAGGTGTTGGTTTAGGGAAAACACATATTGCACATGCAATTGGTGTAGAAATAAAAGATAAATATCCAGATAAAACGGTTTTATACATTTCTTCTGAAAAATTTACCCAACAATACATAGACTCTGTAAAAGGAAATACTAGAAATGATTTTATTCATTTCTATCAAATGATTGATGTTTTAATAATTGACGATGTACAGTTTTTATCTGGTAAAACAGGGACTCAAGATGTATTTTTTCATATTTTTAATCATTTACATCAGAATGGAAAACAGGTAATTCTGACTTCAGATAAAGCTCCTGTTGATATGCAAGACATAGAGCAACGTTTGCTTTCTCGTTTTAAATGGGGATTATCTGCAGAGTTGCAAGCCCCAGATTACGAAACAAGAGTTTCTATCTTAGAAAATAAACTATATAGAGATGGCGTTGAGATGCCAAATGAAATAGTTCAATATATAGCAAAACATATTAAATCAAATGTTAGAGAATTAGAAGGAGTGTTAATTTCTATGATTGCTCAAGCTTCCTTTAACAGAAAAGAGTTTACACTTTCTTTAACCAAGCAAATTGTAGATAAATTTGTAAAAAATACGAAACGAGAAGTTTCTATAGATTACATTCAAAAAATTGTTTCTAATTATTTTGAATTAGATGTTGCAACCTTGCAATCTAAAACCAGAAAACGACATATTGTTCAAGCGCGTCAGTTGGCAATGTATTTTGCAAAGAGAATGACCAAAGCTTCACTTGCAAGTATTGGATCTCAAATTGGTAAAAGAGACCATGCAACTGTACTACATGCTTGTAAAACTGTTGATAATTTAACAGAAACCGACAAGCAATTTAGAAGATATGTTGATGATATAACAAAAAAACTTACTTTTTAAAAAACATGACTAAGGTATTAATGGTTTGTCTCGGTAATATATGCCGCTCTCCATTAGCGGAAGGAATATTGAAGTCGAAAATATTTAGTTTTAAAGCTTTTGTAGATTCCGCTGGAACAGGCGCATACCATGTTGGTGAAAAACCCGACAAAAGGTCAATTGCTGTGGCAAATACAAATGGCATAGATATTTCTAATCAAAAAGCAAGAAAGTTTACTGTTGAAGATTATGATTTGTTTGATATTATTTATGTAATGGATAACTCAAACTATAAAAATGTAATTTCTTTGGCTAGAAATGCACAAGATGAAGCTAAAGTTAAATTAATTTTGAATGAAGTTTTTCCTAATGAGAATTTAGATGTTCCAGACCCATATTATGGAGGAGAATTTGGATTTAAAAACGTGTATAATATGTTAAATGAAGCATGTGATATTATTGCAAAAAAAATTAATTAAATGAGTATTCAAAGAGGTAAATTGTATTTAATACCTACTACTTTAGGTGATAATGAGCCTTTAGAAGTGCTTCCTCTGTCGGTTAAAAAGGTAATCGAAGAGTTAGATACTTTTATTGTGGAAAACGAAAAAACTGCGCGTAAATTTATCAAACGAATTACTCCGAGAAAATCGCAACCTTCTTTAACAATTTTAAAATTAGATAAATACGCCGATCAATTAGAGATAAGAAGTTATTTAGATGTTTGCGAAAATGGAACTTCAATTGGTTTACTTTCTGAGGCTGGAGTTCCGGCAATTGCAGATCCCGGTGCAGAAATCGTAAAATTAGCACACGAAAAGAATATTAAAGTTATTCCTTTAGTTGGACCTTCTTCAATTATTTTAGCGATGATGGCTTCAGGTTTTAATGGTCAGAATTTCACATTTAATGGATATTTACCTATTGATACTTCAGAAAGAAAAAAAGCTATTAAAAGTTTAGAAAAATTATCAAAAGAGAAAAATCAATCTCAAATATTTATAGAAACGCCTTATAGGAACGAAAAAATGTTTACCGATTTAAAGAGTACACTAACGCCAACTGCAAAATTGTGTATAGCTTGTAATATTACTTTACCTGATGAATATATAAGAACACTTGAAATTAAAGATTGGAAAAGTGAACATCCGGATTTACATAAAAAGCCTACTATTTTTATTATTCATAAAGATTAAGAAGTAAATTAGTATTTTAAACCCAAATTATTTAATTGTGATTTATTTTATTGTTTTTAAAGGGGTAATTTCAATAAAATAGTAAATAATGCTCCCAATTATTCCAGTAAAAATTAGAATTAAAGTCCACATAACTTTTTTATTTGTATCGTTTTCTGAGTTATTATTTGTATGAACAATGTAATAAATCTTAACTCCTAAACCGATAATTCCCATAAAAACTATTAAAAGAATCATCCAGATTAATGATTGTAGAAATTCTATTGGAAACTCACCATTATGCTGTTCTAATTCCATAATGTTTTCAAAGAAAATTGTGAAAAAGAAAACAAAAAATAATATTAAAAGAACTAGCGGTAAAAATGTAAATAGCCCAAGCCAAAATTTAGTTGAAGATTTCATAATAGTATTATTAATAATAAGTTTTTTAAAGTTACTGAATTTTTAAATATCTATAATAGAAATTGTTAACAAAAAAAATCCAGAAATTTTTAAATATCTGGATTTTAATAGTTCAAATTTAATGAAACTTATTCTTCAACCTTTTTTTTGCCTTTAGTTATTTTAATTGTCAATTCATTTGTTTTTTTATCCAAATCCATAAAAATTGAATCTCCTTCATTGAGTTTAGAGTTTACAATTTCTTCAGCCAAAGCATCTTCAATATACTTTTGAATAGCACGTTTTAACGGTCTTGCACCATATTGTTTATCAAAACCTTTGTCAGCAATATAATCCTTAGCTTCCTCAGTTAAAATCAATTTATAACCTAAATCTTCAATTCTATTGACTAGTTTTTTAAGTTCAATATCAATAATTGAATGAATATCTTCACGTTCAAGTGCATTAAATACAATTACATCGTCAATTCTATTTAAAAATTCTGGAGCAAAAGATTTTTTAAGGGCACTTTCAATTACCTTTTTAGCATTTGCGTCTGCTTGCTCTGCTTTAGCAGCAGTTCCAAAACCAACACCTGCACCGAAATCTTTTAACTGACGAGACCCAATATTAGAGGTCATAATAATTATAGTATTTCTAAAGTCAATTTTTCTTCCAAGGCTGTCAGTTATATGTCCATCATCTAAAATTTGAAGTAACATATTAAATACATCTGGATGCGCTTTTTCAATTTCATCTAATAAAACAACTGCATAAGGTTTACGTCTTATTTTTTCAGTAAGTTGACCGCCTTCTTCATATCCCACATATCCCGGAGGAGCACCAATTAAACGAGAAATAGCAAATTTTTCCATATACTCACTCATATCAATTCTTACCAAGGCATCTTCACTATCAAAAAGTTCGGTTGCCAATACTTTTGCAAGTTGTGTTTTACCAACACCAGTTTGTCCTAAAAATATAAATGAACCAATTGGTTTGTTTGGGTCTTTTAATCCAACTCTGTTACGCTGAATTGCTTTAACAACTTTAGAAACAGCTTCATCTTGACCAATTACTTTTCCTTTAATTAAATTTGGAAGGTCATGCAATCTATGGCTTTCAGCTTCAGCAACTCTGTTTACAGGAATTCCTGTCATCATAGAAACTACTTCGGCAACATTATCTTCAGTAACAACTTCTCGGTTTAATTTTGAAGCTTCTTCCCATTTTTTTTGTGCTTCTTGCAACAAGCTTTCAATACGCTTTTCGTCATCTCTTAACCTAGCAGCTTCTTCATATTTTTGACCGTTAACTGCATTGGTTTTATCAATTTTTATGGTTTCTAATTGTTTTTCTAGTTGAAGCACTTCTTTGGGTACCACAATATTTGTAATATGAATTCGTGACCCAGATTCGTCCATAGCATCAATTGCTTTATCTGGAAGAAAACGATCTGTCATATATCTATTGGTTAATTTTACACAAGCTTTTATAGCATCATCTGTGTATTTTACCATATGGTGGTCTTCGTATTTATCTTTAATGTTATTTAAAATTTGAATGGTTTCTTCAACAGAAGTAGGTTCAATAATTACTTTTTGAAATCTTCTTTCTAAGGCACCGTCTTTTTCAATATTTGTTCTAAATTCATCTAAAGTTGTGGCTCCAATACATTGTATTTCTCCACGTGCCAATGCTGGTTTTAACATATTTGAGGCATCTAAAGAACCAGTAGCTCCACCTGCACCAACAATGGTATGAATTTCATCAATAAATAAAATTATATCATCATTTTTCTCTAATTCATTCATCAAGGCCTTCATACGTTCTTCAAACTGTCCTCTATATTTTGTGCCAGCAACTAAACTAGCCAAGTCCAAAGAAATAATACGTTTGTTAAATAAAATACGGGAAACTTTTCTTTGAATAATTCGTAAAGCCAAACCTTCGGCAATTGCAGATTTACCAACTCCTGGTTCACCAATTAACATTGGATTATTCTTTTTTCTTCGGCTTAAAATTTGAGAAACACGTTCTATTTCTTTTTTTCTACCAACTACAGGGTCTAAGTTTCCTTCTTCGGCTAAGCGCGTTAAATCACGTCCAAAATTATCTAAAACAGGTGTTTTGGACTTCTTTTGAGGTGTTTGCTCTCCTTTAGGTTGCTCAAACGGATTTGATTTAGATGTATCAAAATCATCATCAGATTTATTTTCAGCTCTCGGCAAATCTATTTCTTCATTTAAAAATAGTTGTTTATATACTGTTTTTACATCTTCGTAGGTAGCGTCAAAATTGTTTAACAACTTTGTGGTAGGGTCGTTTTCATTTCGTAAAATGCATAACAGTAAATGTGCAGTATTTACAGATTCACTCTGGTATAATTTAGCCTCTAAAAAAGTAGTTTTTAATGCTTTTTCAGCTTGCCTTGTTAGGCGCAAACTTTTCTTTTCATTAGAACTTTCAATTATAGCATTTTTAGGGCTTAAGCCTTCAATTTTTTTACGTAAATGATCTAGATTAATTGCCAAAGAATTTAAAATATCTATTGCTTTTCCAGTTCCTTTACGAATTAGACCAAGCATTAAATGCTCCGTTCCAATAAAATCATGACCCAAACGCAATGCTTCTTCTTTGCTGTATGCAATTACATCTTTAACTTTTGGTGAAAAATTATCGTCCATTATATTATATTTATATTGTAAAATTAACTGATTTTTTTCTTTTTATAATGCAAAAATGGCACCACTTTTTAAATATTTAAAAAACAATACTAATTATTGTTACGAAAGTGGTTGATTTTCAGGAATTTAAACTATCTATTTTTTAACTTTTTATTGTTAATAAAAATTCTAAAAACAACCTGACAAATTGGTTGTAAAAAAGTGAAAAATTGTATATTGCTTTGTTAAAAAATGACACTAAAATAAATTAAAAAACATATGGCAGACGGAGAAAAACTGATACCTATTAATATTGAAGATGAAATGAAATCTGCGTACATTGATTATTCAATGTCAGTTATTGTTTCGAGAGCATTACCAGATGTGCGAGATGGTTTAAAACCAGTGCATAGAAGAGTTTTATATGGAATGCATGAATTAGGTATTAAAGCTACAGGATCTTATAAAAAATCAGCAAGAGTTGTTGGGGAAGTTTTAGGTAAATACCATCCACACGGAGATACTTCTGTTTACGATTCTATGGTGCGGATGGCACAAGATTGGAGCGTGCGTTATATGATGGTAGATGGTCAAGGTAACTTTGGTTCTGTTGATGGAGATAGTCCAGCAGCAATGCGTTATACCGAGGTTCGTATGCAAAAAATATCGGAAGAAATGTTATCTGATATTGAAAAAGATACAGTAGATCATAGATTAAACTTTGATGATACTTTGAATGAACCTACAGTTTTACCGACAAGAATTCCAAATTTATTGGTAAATGGAGCTTCAGGTATTGCAGTAGGTATGGCAACCAATATGGCGCCTCACAACCTTACAGAAGTTATAAATGGTACTTTAGCTTACATTGATAACAGAGAAATTGAGATTTCTGAATTAATGCAACATATTAAGGCTCCTGATTTTCCTACAGGTGGAATTATTTATGGTTACGAAGGTGTAAAAGAAGCTTTTGAAACAGGTAGAGGAAGAATTGTAATGCGTGCCAAAGCTACTATTGAAGAAGTGAAAGGTAGAGAATGCATTATTGTTACAGAAATTCCTTACCAAGTTAACAAAGCAGATATGATTAAAAAAACTGCTGATTTAGTTAATGAAAAAAAATTAGAGGGGATTGCCAATATTAGAGACGAATCCGATAGAAATGGGATGCGTGTTGTGTATGTCTTAAAGCGTGATGCAATTCCTAACATTGTTTTAAATAAATTATACAAATATACTGCACTTCAAACTTCATTTAGTGTAAATAATATTGCATTAGTAAACGGTCGTCCAGAGCAATTAAATCTAAAACAATTAATTCATTATTTTGTTGAACACAGACACGAAGTAATAGTTAGAAGAACTGAATTTGAGCTTAAAAAAGCTGAAGCTAGAGCACATATTTTAGAAGGATTAATTATAGCAAGTGATAATATAGATGAAGTAATTAAAATAATTAGAGGATCTTCTAATGCAGATGAAGCTCGTGAAAGTTTAATAACTCGTTTTGAATTGACAGAAATTCAAGCAAAAGCAATTGTAGAAATGCGTTTGCGTCAATTAACTGGTTTAGAACAAGATAAATTACGTGCTGAGTATGATGATATTATGAAGTTAATTATCGATTTAAAAGATATTTTATCTGATGAAGTAAGACGTTACAAGATTATAAAAGAAGAATTAGAAACAATTAGAGATAAATATGGAGACGATCGTAGGTCTGTAATTGAATATGCTGGAGGAGATTTATCTATTGAAGATATGATTCCAAATTCTAAAGTAATTGTAACAATTTCACATGCTGGTTATGTAAAACGTACAAACTTAGATGAATATAAAGTTCAAAATAGAGGAGGACGTGGGCAAAAAGGTGTTGCCACAAGAACAGAAGATTTCTTAGAGCACTTATTCCTCGGAACCAATCATCAATACATGCTGTTCTTTACTCAAAAAGGAAAAGTATTTTGGATGCGTGTTTACGAAATTCCTGAAGGAAGTAAAACATCAAAAGGAAGAGCGCTTGTTAATTTAATAAACTTAGAACAAGATGATAAGGTAAAAGCATTTTTAGTTACCGAAGATCTTAAAAATGAGGAATATGTTAATAGTCATTATGTGATTATGGCAACCAAAAAAGGACAAGTTAAAAAAACTTCATTAGAACAATATTCTCGTCCAAGAACAAATGGTATTAATGCAATTACCATTAGGGAAGATGATGAATTATTAGAAGCAAAATTAACAACAGGTGATAGCCAGGTAATGTTAGCATTAAAATCTGGTAAATCCATTCGTTTCGAAGAAAGTAAAACACGTCCAATGGGTAGAAATGCTTCTGGGGTACGTGGTATTAGGTTAGCTAATGAACAAGATGAAGTTGTAGGAATGATTGCAGTTAACGATTTAGAAAGTAACATACTTGTAGTTTCAGAAAATGGTTATGGTAAGCGTTCAAGTTTAGAAGATTATAGAATTACAAACCGTGGAGGTAAAGGTGTTAAAAC
>NZ_JBFLKT010000120.1:0-3825 GCF_040883305.1 Lutibacter sp. | reverse complement strand
ATTATGGGCTTTATTCTAAACTAAACTTAGGGTTTACAATGGTTTGCATAGTTCTTAAAAAATCTTCCATTTCGGCTAACCGGCTTACTGTTTCTTTTGTGCCATTTTCTGTTAACTTATAATACTTTCGTAAACGGTTATCAACTTTAGCAACCTCAACATCTAACAAACCTTCAGCTTCTAATTTATGTAACGCTGGGTACAAAGCACCTTCGGTAATTGTTAATTCTCCTTTAGTTAACTCTTTTACTTTCTGTGTAATTTCGTAACCATACATTTTGTCCTTTTCTTCCAATAGTTTTAAAATAATAGTTTGTAAAGAGCCTTTGTATAATTTTTGATTTCCCATAATTTTATAAATAACTATTCAAATATATACATAATTTTCTTATGCATAACATTCTTAAGTACTAATTTTAACAAAAATTTGTATTTAGATTAACTACTTTTGTAAGCTTAAATAAATGATTATGTCAAAATTTCATATACTCACTATAAAAGAAATTAAAAAAGAAACACAAAATGCAGTTTCTATTGTATTTGATATTCCTAGCGAATATCAAAAGGAATTTCAATTTAAAGCCGGACAATACCTGAATATTAAAAAAACTATTGCAGGTAAAGAGCTACGAAGAGCTTATTCTATATGTTCTGCACCAAATAGCAACGACCTTGCAGTTGTAGTAAAAGCAGTTGACAATGGTACGTTCTCAGTTTTTGCAAACACAATTTTAAAAGAAGGCGATACACTAGAAGTTGAAAATCCTGAAGGAAAATTTGTATTAGAAACGGCTAAAATTAATTCAAAAAATTACCTTGCAATTGCTGCTGGAAGCGGAATTACACCAATTATGGCAATGCTAAAAGCTACTTTAACAGAAGAGCCCAAAAGTACTTTTACACTTATTTATGGAAATAAAACTGTTGCTGATACTATTTTTAAAGCTGATTTAGATGCGTTACAAAACAACTTTCCAAAAAACTTAAATGTACAATATGTATATAGTCAAGAAGAACAAGAAAATGCATTGTTTGGAAGAATCGACAAGTCAAACATAAATTATGTTGTTAAAAATAAATTAAAACATATAACTTTTGATAAAGCCTTTTTATGCGGACCAGAAGCTATGATTCATTTAGCTATTGATGTACTAATTGAAAATAATATTGATAAAAATAATATCTTTTTTGAATTGTTTTCAACACCCATTTCTTCTGAAGAAAAAGCAACACTAAATTTTGAAGGAACTTCTGAAATTACGGTAATTGTTGATGACGAAGAAACTACTTTTAACATGGATGCTAAAACCACAATTTTAAGTGCTGCTTTAAAACAAGGTTTAGATGCTCCGTATTCTTGCCAAGGCGGAATTTGTAGCAGTTGTTTGGCAAAAGTAACCGAAGGAACTGCCAAAATGGAGAAAAATGCCATTTTATCGGATAGCGAAATTGCAGAAGGTTTAATTTTAACCTGTCAGGCGCATCCAACTTCACAAAAACTTACTGTTGATTACGATGATGTTTAATAAATATAGTATTTTCACAAAATAGTAAACATTTTATGGCATTTAACGAACTTAAAGAAGCAGTATTAATTGGATTTTTCCTAGCATTTATGATAGGTCCTGTCTTTTTTATGCTAATTCAAACAAGTATTATTAAAGGTGCCAGAGCTGCCATAGTTTTTGACTTAGGCGTAATGTTAGGTGATGTTGTTTTTATTTTAATGGCGTATTACGGAAGTAAAAGTTTGTTAGAAAAAATAAAAGACGACCCAAAAATGTTTTTAATTGGCGGACTTATTTTACTAGTATATGGTTTAATTACGTATTTAGATAAAAGTCAGAAAAGAGCAATACAAGATGAAACTCTGGTATTACAAGAAAAATCTAATTACACAAAATTATTTATTAAAGGGTTTTTATTAAATTTTATAAATGTAGGTGTGTTGGCCTTTTGGTTGGGAATGATTGTGGTTGTTGGTCCAAATTTAGAAATGGATCCAGAAAAAATATTTAACTATTTTGCCGTAATTTTAATTAGTTACTTAATAACCGATATTGGAAAAATTGTACTCGCCAAGCAACTAAAAAGAAAATTAACTCCAAAAGTTATCTATAAAATAAAACGAACTATGGGGGTTTTATTAATGATTTTTGGAGTAGCATTATTACTAAAAGGAATAATTCCCAAAGAAAAACTAAATCTAAAAAATGTAATTGATAAAGTTGAAAAAACGAATTAAAAAACGAATTAATTTTTGAAGAAATTGAACTCCAGACAAACACAAGCAAAAATTTTAAGAATATTTAGAAAAGTACATCGTACAACTGGTGCAATGCTTTTTATATTCTTTTTTATAATAGCCATAACAGGAATTCTCTTAGGCTGGAAAAGTCATAGTAATAATTTAATTATACCACAATCTTACAATGGCACTTCAAGTAATTTACAATATTGGTTACCTGTAGATAGTTTGCATAAAAAAGCATTATTAGTATTAAAAGATAGTATTTCATCAGATTTATCTATGGAACTTGACAGAATTGACATTCGTAAAAACAAAGGAATGGTAAAATTTATTTTCGAAAACCATACTTGGGAAATTCAATTAGATGGTGCAACAGGAAACGTTCTTAATATTGGTAAAAGACATTCAGATTTTATTGAAGATCTGCATGATGGTACTGTTTTAGATACGTGGTTTAATACTCCTTCAAAACCATTTCTAGTAATTTACACTTCAATAATGGGCTTGGCATTGTTACTATTTACAATAACTGGCTTTTGGCTATGGTATGGGCCAAAAAGAATGAAAAAACATAGAAAAAGAGAAAACCAATAGAAAACCAACCTATGAAACAAGAAAAAATTAGTGGTAGTATTAGAAATAATATACAAATAGATAGCGAAGTAGAAATTGTACAAAAAAACCACCAACGCAGCGGAGAATTAACCACAGGATTTGTAAAAAGAATATTGACTAATTCTCAAAAACATCCACATGGAATAAAAGTTATGCTTGTAACAGGTGAAGTTGGCAGAGTTAAATGGGTTTTAGACTAACTTAAATTAGTTTTATTAGGAAGTCTCTTGGTATTTTTTTAATTTAAGCTTCTTTAAAAAAATGCACAAAATAATAATGGATGACAAACTGATTCAAAAACTAATTTTACTACGAAAAAAACTTCATGCAAATCCAGAATTATCAGGAAAAGAAAAAAATACTTCAAAACTTATTTATTCATTTTTAAAAACGTGCACTCCAACACAAATAATAACAAATGTTGGTGGTTACGGGGTTTTGGCAATTTTTGATAGTAAAAAACCAGGGAGAAATATTCTTTTTAGAGCAGATATTGATGCATTACCTATTTCAGAAATAAATACGTTTAAACACGCCTCTTTAAATTCAGGGATCTCACACAAATGTGGTCACGACGGACATACTTGCGCCTTATTAGGTTTTGCAAAATTACTTTCTGAAAACCCACCAAAAAAAGGAAAAATAATCTTGTTATTTCAACCTGCTGAAGAAACTGGAGAAGGCGCACAAAAAGTTATAAAAGATCCTAAATTTGAGCATATAAAACCCAACTTTGTTTTTGCTTTTCACAATATTCCTGAAGTTCCTTTGCACCAAATAATTCTAAAGAAAAACTCATTTACTGCTGCTGTAAAAAGTATTATTATTAAAATTCACGGTAAAAATGCACATGCAGCAGAACCCGAAAAAGGAATAAATCCTGCGTTAGCAATATCAGAAATTATTCAGAAATTTGAAGCACTTTCAAATAATAAACCCAAAAGTGAAAACTTTTCGTT
>NZ_JBFLKT010000119.1:0-4780 GCF_040883305.1 Lutibacter sp. | reverse complement strand
TAAAAAGGTGGACCAAAAAAGAAATGCTGGTTCAATTGGAACATTATCAGAATCAATTT
Organism: Lutibacter sp.; assembly: GCF_040883305.1. Taxonomy (GTDB): domain Bacteria; phylum Bacteroidota; class Bacteroidia; order Flavobacteriales; family Flavobacteriaceae; genus Lutibacter. The sequence goes on along the minus strand of NZ_JBFLKT010000119.1, from coordinate 4,721 downwards.
ATACTGCAAGATGAAGTTATAAATACGCTTCAAGAAGATATACATATTCATGAAATAAGTATTGCTGCAGCCAGTAAAAAAGGAAAAGACTTGTTAGATACCGCTCTGGTTAAGAAACATATTGAGTTTAGAAATAGAATGGAAGTACAACGTCATATTTATAGAGACTTAAAAAAGGAATTTTTTAAATTTTTAACAAAATATATGTAGGTTTTAAATATTCAGGCTACTACATTTTTTTACCAGTATTAATTACTAATTAAATTTAATGGAAGATAGTTTTTTAGTTCAATTACAGGATTTTCAATTAACACAACTAGAGTTTCTTATAAGAATTTTGGTTACAGTTGGAATTGGTTTTGTATTAGGTTTAGAGCGTGAATTTTCTCAATTCTCTGAAAAGGAAGAGGTTTTTGCAGGTGTTCGTACTTTTACGTTAGTAGCTTTATTAGGTTTTTTAGCAGCCTTTTTAAGTCTTACATTTACGTACTGGTTTTTTATTGCAGGCTTTTTAAGTGTTGTTTGTATTGTAGCAATTTCTTTTTGGGTAAGTGCCCACCAAGGTAGTATTGGCGGAACTACTGAATTTGCAACAATTCTAACTTTTTTATTAGGTGCTTTAACATTAATAGGCGCAATAAATGCAAGTTTGGCACTTACTGTTGTAATTGTAGTTTTATTATCGTTAAAAGTTAAACTAAGAACAATTATTGGACAAATAACGCAAAAAGAGTTATATGCTTTTGTGCGTTTTGTAATTATAGCTTTACTAATTTTACCGTTTTTGCCGAATAACTATTTTGGTCCCTATAATGTAATTAACCCAAGAGAAGTTGGTTGGGTAATTGTTTTAACATCTGGTTTTGGATTTGTTGGTTATGTTTTAATGAAGTTTTTGGGAACTGATAAAGGTATATTATTAACCAGTATTTTAGGTGGCTTAGTGTCAAGTACAGTTGTAACCTTTACGTTTTCAAAAAAAAGTAGTGAAACTCCAACACTTTCTCAAAATTACGCTGTTGGGATTTTTGCTGCAGCAACCATTATGGTTATAAGAATATTTTTATGGGTTTATATATTTAATTATGAAATGTTAAATGGTCTGCTAATTCCTTTATCAATTGTTTTCTTTACAGCTTTAGGAGTTACTTTTTTTTTCTATAAAAAACAACTTACAAAATCTCATTTTAAAGAAAAAATGAAATTAGGCGATCCTCTAAATATTAAAAATGCTGCTTTTTTCGGAATTTTTTATGTTGGAATATTACTACTAGTAAGTTATTCAAGTACTACTTATGGTGCAAAAGGAATTTATATTTCAAGTGCCATAAGTGCCTTATCAGATATTGATGCCATTGCAATTTCTGTATCAAAATTAGGAGGTTCAACAATTAATTTTTTAACTGCTCAAAATGCTATTTTATTAGCAACACTTTCTAATACTATAGTTAAAATTGGAATTACCATTTGGACTGGTAGTAAAGCATTAAAAAAATACGTACTTATAGGTTATGGCTTTATTTTTATTGCAGGAATTATAGGTTTCATTATTTTAAATTAAGAAAGTTAAGATTCTCATATTTTTTAAAGTAATATAAATCAGTTTACTAAATGATTGTAATCATTTTTTTACAATAATAAAAGTGCTCACTTTGCATTAATAAATATTAATTTAAAAAAAGTAAAATGAAAATTTTAAAAATTATAATGTTATTTTTTTTGATAGTATTAACTTCTTGTGTAAGTCAAAAAAAATACACCGATTTGCAGAATCAAAAAGATCGATTTGAAAATGATTTAGCAACCTGTAAAAATGAACAACTAATTTTAGACGCTAATTTATTAAACGAACAAAATAAAGTAGCAAAATTAGAAAACCAATTAGTCTATTTTAAAAGTACTAATACTAATTTGTTAGAACGCCTTTCAGATTTATCTATTGTTAGTAAATCTGGAGCAGAAAGTATCAAAAAATCTTTGGAAGCATTAAATCAACAAAATAAATATATTATGGATTTAACAACTTCAATGCAAAGAAAAGACTCTTTAAATTTAGTTTTAGTAATGAATTTAAAAAGGTCTTTAGATAATTTTGATGATGAAGATATTAATATTGAAGTTAAAAAAGGTGTGGTGTATGTATCAATTTCAGATAAAATGTTATTTAAATCTGGAAGCTATAATTTAAGTCCAAAATCGAAAGAAGTAATTGGTAAAATAGCAAAAATTATTAACGACCATAAAGCATTGGATATTTTGGTTGAAGGACATACAGATAATGTTCCAATTTATACAGATTGTATGTTAGATAATTGGGATTTAAGTGTAAAAAGAGCCACTTCAATTGTACGTTTAATGCAAAAAGAATTTGGTGTTCAACCTGAAAGAATGACGGCTGGTGGCCGTTCAAAATACATTCCAAAAGATACTAATGAAACTAAAGAAGGTCGTGCAAAAAACAGAAGAACTGAAATAATTATTTTACCAAAACTAGATCAGTTTTTTAATTTATTAGAAACACCTAAAGCACCAATAAAGAGCTAATTTAAATAATAATTAGAACCATACATTGCTTTTTAAGCTAATGTCGTTTGTTATAAGTTTAAAGTTTTTAGTTATCTAACTTTAGAAGAAGATTTTCTACAGAAATAAATTCATTTTCAAATCCGCGAGCTATTAATAAAAAATAACCTTCATTTAATAGTTTTAAGTATAAAGCTGTATTCTTTTCTGGAGCTCCTAACCCTCTTAAAATTCCGTAAGGCCCTGTCGTCATTTCAGCTAATGGTTTTTCCTGAATTTTATGTAAAAATAATGAAGTGAGAGAGCCGCCAATTAAGATAGTTCCAATTTCAGGATTGGTAAAGGTACCAATTGCTGTATTTGTTCCTATTAAATACTCTACAAATGAAATCATTTCTTTTTTGTCGAAATTTTTTTGGTTGGAGATTTTTAATAGAACCGATAAATCTGATTTAGAAATCCCATTTTCATTTATAATTTCAATCGCATTTTTTAGCTGCCATTTTTCTTTGTAAGCTTTTATAAAAACAAATGTATTATTTTTTGATGAAATTCTTGTATTCATTGTTTAATTGTGGTGAACCTTAAAATCTTAAGATACTCTAATTTATAAAATTGAAAATAGGATTAGAATGATGAATATCAATTATGCATTTTTAGTCAATTATTTAATTCAAAGATTCATTTTTTTTAAACGATTTTCAATTGCACTTAACAATTCACTCTCTTCAAAAGGTTTTGTTAAATAATCATCGGCTCCAAGGTTCATACCTTTTCTTAAATCTTCCTTTTCAGATTTAGCAGTTAAAAATATAAATGGAATTTTAGATGTTTTTGGATCTGTACTTAAAATTTGAAGTACACCGTAACCATTTAATTCGGGCATCATAATATCACAAATAATAATATCTGGTAAAAAAAGTGTTGCTTTTTTTATTCCTTCTTTGCCATTTTTTGCTGTTACTACTTCATAATTTGCTAATTCCAGCAGGTCGCAAGTGGTTTCTCTAACATCGTTATTATCCTCTATCAATAATATTTTTTTCATTTTTTGTATGATTCATAGGTAAATTAACTGTAAAAATAGTGCCCTCGTTTAAAACACTGCTAAAACTTATATTACCACCAATTAACTCTATATATTGTTTTACTATGTACAATCCTAAACCTGTTCCTTGAATATTTGTTGCATTTTTTGCTCTAAAAAAACGGTTGAAAAGATTTTTTTGTTCATCTAATGGAATTCCAATTCCGTAATCAACAACTTCAAGTGTTAATTGGTCTGTATTTTCTTTAATATTAATTATTATTTTATCATTTGAACTGGAATATTTAATTGCATTTGAAACCAGATTTGTTACAATATGACGTATTAACTTAGGATCTAAATAAACTTCAATAGTTGCTGCATTAGTTGAAATTTTTATAGTTTGTCCATCTTTTGTGTTTACTTCAATTTCTTCAATTAAGGATTTTAAAAAATTTATAAGTTCAAAATTCTCTGATTGTGCTAATACTTTTCCTTCCTCTAATTTACCTAAAGACAGGAAGTCGTTTAGGATTACCACCAAATTTTTTACATTATTTCTAATCATTGAAACGTACCGTTCACGTTTAGCTTCTTTACCAGGTTCATTTTGTTTTTCAATTAAAATTGCTGATGATAAAATTGCGCTTAGTGGTGTTCTAAATTCGTGCGAAGCCATTGAAATAAATCGAGATTTTAACTCATTAAGTTCTTGTTCTTTTCTTAATGAATTTAAAATTTCTAATTCAACTCTTTTTTGTTCACTAATATCGCTATACACAAATAATGCATGTTTTATAGTTTCATTTTCATCAAATAAAGGAGTTGAATTTACGGAATAGGTATTGTTATTAAAAGTTACCTGAAAAGACAGATGTTCGCCATTTAGTGTTCTTAAAATATCACTTTTTATACGTGATTTTCGTTTATCTGAAAAAGCCGTAATTTCACTTAATTTCACACCTGTAGTAACCACCTTACTTAAACCAATTTTATGCAATTCAGCTCCTTCAATATAAATAATCTCAAAATTTTCATTTACTACCACAATTATTCCCTTAGGAAAGTTTTTTGCAATGGCAGAAAACATTGCCTGACTTGTATTTGCAAGTTTTTCAGCTTCTTTTGTAATTTGAACCTGATCTTCCAAATTTAAATTTGTTTCTACAAG
>NZ_JBFLKT010000118.1:0-3628 GCF_040883305.1 Lutibacter sp. | reverse complement strand
TGTTTTTTTAAGTTATTGGCAATACATAAGTTTTACTTTTTTTAAATAATGAATTGAATTAATGTGTATAATTAACTGTTTTTTGCTCGGCCTTGTTCGTGTTTTCAATACCTTTTAACAAAGCATCAGGATTAAATGAAATACTATTAATTCCTTTGTTGACTAAAAATTTCGCAAAATCTGGAAAATCACTTGGTGCTTGTCCACAAAATCCTATTTTGGTGTTTGTTTTATTGGCTTTTTCAATAGCCATTGCAATCATAGTTTTCGCTGCTTTGTCGTGTTCATCAAACAATTCGTTCATAAATTCAGAGTCTCTGTCTACACCTAATGTGAGTTGTGTTAAGTCGTTAGAACCAATTGAAAAGCCATCAAATATTTCCGCAAAATCTTCAGCTAAAATTACATTACTTGGTATTTCGACCATGGTATAAACCTCCAATCCATTTTTACCTTGTTCCAGTTCAAATTCAGTCATAATTTTAATTACTTTTTTCCCTTCTTCAACAGTTCGGCAAAAAGGAATCATTACTTTAAGGTTGTTTAAACCCATATGTTCTCGAACTTTTTTTATGGCTTTACATTCCAATCCAAAACCATCTTTATATAACTCATGATAGTATCTTGATGCGCCTCTAAAACCTAACATGGGATTTTCTTCTTTGGGTTCAAATTGTTTTCCTCCAATTAAATTTGCGTACTCATTGGTTTTAAAATCACTCATTCTAACAATCACTTCCTTCGGATAAAAAGCGGCCGCAATTGTTGCAATTCCTTCGGCCAACTTATCAATAAAATAGGTTTCTTTATTTGTGTAAGTTTCAGTAAGATTTTCAATTTTTTCTTTGGTATTTGCATCTTTAAGCTCATTAAATTTTATCAAAGCCATTGGATGAATTTTTACGCTGTGGGTGATAATAAATTCCATGCGCAATAAACCAACCCCGTTATTTGGATAAGCAGCCAATTGAAATGCTTTTTCAGGATCTGCCAAAATTAATTTCATTTCAGTTTTCGGCATTTTAATAGCTGAAAAATCAAGTGCTGTTTTTTCAAAAGGAAGGTTGCCTTTGTAAATGTATCCTGTTTTTCCTTCTGCACAGGAAATAGTGATTATATGACCATCGGAAATAGTTTCAGTAGCATCGCTGCATCCAACAACCGCTGGTACTCCTAATTCCCTAGCAACAATTGAAGCGTGACTTGTGCGACCTCCTTTATTTGTAATAATTCCACCCGATTTTTTTAGTATTGGATCCCAATCTGGAGTAATAGTATTTGTGACAATAATTTCTCCTTCTTGTAATTTAAACGCATCTTTAGGAGCATTTAAAATCCTGGCCGTGCCCACAATTATTTTAGACCCAACAGCATTTCCTGTACTAAGAATTTCACCTTTTTTTAACAATTTATATTCAAAAAACACCTTTTTATTTTTTATTTGATGCACCGTTTCAGGACGTGCTTGTATGATAAAAAGTTGATTGTTAACACCATCTTTTGCCCATTCAATATCCATTGCTTTTTTATAGTGTTCTTCAATTATTAAGGACCATTTAGCAAGTTTCTGTATTTCATCATCATTTAAAACAAATTGTTTTTGTTTGTTTAAAGGTGTTTCAAGATTTAGCAAAGAAGAATGACTGTTAGATTCGGCATAAATCATTGTTTTTTCTTTTGAACCCATTTTTTTTTGAATGATCCCATTTTTACCGAGCTTAAGAGTTGGTTTAAACACATAAAACTCATCGGGTGTAACAGTTCCTTGAACAATATTTTCGCCCAAACCCCAAACTCCAGAGAGTAGAATTATGTTTTCAAAACCAGATTCTGGTTCTATGGTAAACCCAACACCAGAGCAGCCAATGTCCGCGCGAACCATTTTTTGAACACCTACAGAAATAGCAATATCGCTATGAATAAAACCTTTGTCTTCTCGATATTTAATGGCTCGGTTGGTGTATAAGGAAGCGAAACAATTTTTAACAGCAGTGAGTAATTTTTTTTCACCTAAAATATTTAGGAAAGATTCGTGTTGCCCTGCAAAACTAGCTTCAGGAAGATCTTCGGCAGTTGCACTACTTCTTACAGCAACTTCAAAATAGGTGCCTTCGCATAAAACTTTATAAGCATCGATAATGGCTTTTGAAAATTCACCTGAAAAGGAAGCGTTTAAAATTAATTCTCTAGCTTGTTTGCCAATATCATTTAAATTGGAATAATTATCTCTGTTTAATTTGCTTAAAAGATTGTTAAGTAGAATCCGTAAATTATTTTCCTCTAAAAATAAATTAAAGGCAAATGATGTTGTGGCAAATCCATTGGGAACCGAAATATTTTCGTGAACCAATTCATTATACATTTCACCTAATGAGGCATTTTTACCACCAACAAGTGCCACATCATTTATTCCAATTTCGCTAAATTTTTTTATTAATGATTTCATATTTAATTATTTCTTACTCTCAATCTTAGATTTCCTTTTAAAATTATTGCACCATATTTTATTTCAATTTATTTAGAAGCTTCTTTGTGGGGTCTTATAATTAGTTGTTTAAAATAGAAATTCTTCAAAAATTATAGATTTTAATTCTTTAGGTAGCTCCGTTCTAATATCTTCCAGCTCGCCATGTGAAACGTATTTTCTCAAGACTAAAAATGTTGTTTTTATGTATTTTATAGTTTTCTCATCAGATTCAAAATCATTAACAGCGGTAACACCATCAAATCTATTTATAAGGTCTATAAATTCAATCATGCTTTTAACCCGTTGTTTTTTACGACTAGACCATCCGTTTACATAAACAGCTTTTAAAAACATAGGTAATTGAGCGATGAATTGTAATGATTCTTCCGTTGAAATAACTTCTCTTAAACCGTGTAATATTGCAGATAAAATGCGACCAGCTTTGTCTTTATCTTTAATATTTAATTTTTCAGCATACTCTTTCATAAAAGAATTTGCATCGGCTGCGTATTGATTAAAATTTAGTGCCATGGTTTTATTTTTTTAAGTTGAATTTTTTATTGATAAACTTTATTTAATGTACTAAAGCTATTAATACTATAAATTTTATAAAATGATATTGCTCAATTTTATAAAAAAAACTGACTATTTATAAATGATGCTTTGTGAAATTGAGCAATATCATTTTTCATTGTTTATAATTTGACGTAATTACATTTGAATTAAATAATCGACATTATGGATCCAATAGTTTCGTACAAGGCTTTTGAAATTAACAAGAGTTATAGTAATGTTATTTATGATTCTTCAATCTGGATTTCAGGTTTGAAATACATGAATAAGGAACTACTTTTTTTTAAAACATTACTAAATTCGAACTCGTTTAAATCAACTACCCCTTATTTATTTGAAAGGCATCAAGTATTTCTTAAAGATATTGACAGGTTATGTGAGAATAGTAACACTATTAAAGAAAAAATTGAAGCCTATAAGTTTAAAGTAAATGAAACTTTAAATAGCGATGTTTTTAGTTTTAGTGAAGGATATTTTGAGACTTATGAAATCTTAGTAAAAGAAATTTTTGAGTTTAATCAAAAATATAAAAGTTTCAAAACTCAACTTTATGAATTTTTAATTGAAATTATATAATTTCAAAGGCTT
>NZ_JBFLKT010000117.1:0-6917 GCF_040883305.1 Lutibacter sp. | reverse complement strand
TATTTCAAAAGTGACTCCACTTTCTTTGCAAGCAGCATCCAAACTCATTCCTCCTCCACAACAAAAATCAATTTTATATTTGCTAAAAACGTAATCTGAACCCAAGTTTTTTGAAACTACCTCAGCAACTGTGCTTTCTTTAGTTATTTCCATAATTATTTATATTTTTCTCTAATTTCTTTATTCTATTTTCTCTTCTCTTTATTCCAATTTAATACTTACGATTGATGTTTAATCTTCTCAAACAACTGCACTAGCGACTGTAATAATTCAACTGGAGTTGTTAAAATTTGATAATGATTTTGCCCAAACATTTGCGGTAAATAATATTTTGCTTGTGCCTCAATTGCTAAGGCATACGAGTTTATATTTCGCTCATTTAGTTCTCTTAAAGCTTGTTTTACATCGTTTACACCGTATTTTCCTTCGTATTTATCATAATCGTTTGGTTTTCCATCTGAAATTAAAATCACCCATTTATTTTTGGTATCTCGCTTGTCTAACATAGCACCTGAATGACGTAAAGCTGCGCCAATTCTTGTATATCCGCTAGGTTCTACTGCACCAACTTTAAACTTTGCTTTCTGCCAATCTTCGTCAAAATCTTTAATTGTTATGTACGAGGAATGATTTCTAGTTTTTGAATAAAAACAATCGATAGAAAAATCGATATTAAATTCTTCTAAAATTTCACCGAACAAAATAGAAACTTGTTTTTCTACATCAATTACTCTGTTTCCCGCAGCGTAACCATCACTAGATAAACTGACATCTAACAATAATAAAATGGATAAATCCTTTTCCTTTTTTCTTTTTGATATATAAATATTTTCTGAAGGTGTGTGTCCGGAATGAATATCAACAAACAAATCTGTAATTGCGTCAATATCGAACTCTTCTCCTTGAGGCTGTCTACGTTGTTGTTGAAACTTATTATTAACTGCTGTTAACATTTTTCTTAAACCAGCCAAAGTTGTTCTGTTGTCGTTCAGTGTTTTTTTATAATAATTAACATCGTTTTTTAGCAAAGTTTTAGGATACACTTTACAAAAATCTGGTTTATAACCTCTTGTTTTATAATCCCACTCATCGTATTTAATATGATAGCCTTTACTATCAATTTCAGCACTTTCTAAAACTGTTGTATTTTCAATAAAATCTGCCTGATACACAGAATGCGCTGTATCATCTACCCGAACGGTATATTTCATATTAATATCTTCGAGTGCATTAGAATGGTCGTCTAACTCATCTTCTCCATCAAAATCTCTAAAATTTCCACCAAATTCTTCTGCAGTTTCCACTTTTTCAAATTGATGTTGTAACACGGCATCTTCTTGTTGTTTTATATCAACCTGAACCGAAATTATTTCTTCAACAGCATTAGACTTTAAAATGGTTTTAGGTGTTGAATCTGCTGCTTTTTTTACTTTTTCCGTAAAATTTTGTAATGTTTCTTCGGAAGTTTCTTCGGGATTATTTCGCATCCATTTTCCGTAGATGAATGAAAAATCTTTGAGGTTGTTATTTTTTTGTTTTTCAGTATAAAACTGATAAAATGTTTTAAAATATATTTTTGAAATCGGAAATTGTTCAAACAAAGAATCCAACACTAATTTTGATGATTCTGCTGCCTTTTGTTGAGATTCTAAAAGTTCATGTTCTAAATTATCATTCCAATTTAAATCTAAATTCTTTTGAATCGATAAGTATAAAACTCTAAATGTATAAAACGAAATATTTTCTTCTACCGAAGGAAATTCAACAAAACGTGCAGGAAGAAAAAAGTTGTTATTTTTATAACCACCTTCTCTTTCAGCTTCATAAATTTCAATAGATTCACCAGTAATAGCACGTGCTAAAATTAACAAACGCGGTTTAATTTCCATTAGATTTACCGCACACGAAATTGCTTGCTCCTTTTCTTTTTTCTTTCTTTTGAAGTAGTAAGCTAACTTGGTAAATATGTATTCATCTGGTTCGAACATGGTTGGTACCTGGTATTTGCTATTTGGATTCGCTCTGCCACCGTCAACTTTCGACTTCTGACTTCTGACTTTTGACTTTTGACTTATATCATTAAATTACATAAATCTTTTAGTGCTTCAACAACATCTAAATCATCGGTTAAAGGCTCTACAATAGCAACTTCAACAGACAAGCGTTTTGGCAATCCGCTATGAATTAATTTTGCTGCATCAACCAACAAACGTGTAGAAACTGTTTCTGTTAAACCCAGTTCTGTTAGATTTCTAATTTTAGTAGCAATATTTACTAATTTTTTAGCAATACCTGCATCAACACCTGTTTCATTTATTAATATTTCAGCTTCAATTTTAGCTTCAGGATACGCAAAAGCAGTTGCAATAAAACGTTGACGCGTTGAAGGTTTTAATTCTTTAAATCCTTTTTGATAACCTGGGTTAAAAGAAGCGACTAACATAAAATCTTCGTGTGCTTTTACAGTTTCACCTAATTTATCTATAAACAATTCACGCCTATGATCTGTTAATGAATGAATTACAACTATTACATCGGGTCTTGCCTCTGCAATTTCATCTAAATAAATTATTGCGCCTTGTTTAATTGCAGTTGTAAGTGGTCCATCTAACCAAATAGTTTCTGCTCCTTTTATAATGTATCTTCCAACCAAATCTGTTGAAGAAGTTTCCTCGTGACAAGAAATTGTTATTAATTTTTTATCTAATTTATAAGCCATATACTCTATAAATCTAGACTTTCCAGTTCCTGTTGGCCCTTTTAATAAAAACGGAATTTTGTTTTTATAGGCGTGTTTAAATACTTCAACTTCTTTTCCTATGGTTTGGTAATATGGTGCTTGCTTATTCATATGTATTTGTTAAATTTATTAAAAAGAAAACCAGAATTTAGGATTAGGATGTTAGTTAGTATGGAAAAAATAACAACTTATCTTCAATTCTGGCAATCAATCTAAAAAACTACTATTAAAATTTTAATATCTTATATTTTTAAGCATTAAAATGTTGTATTACAAATCAGATTTAAAACATTTAAATACAACTTAGATTATAGTTTTGGGGTTGATTTATTTTTAATATTTAATACTTTTAATTAATTATTCTTTAATTTCTAAAGCTTCATCTGTAGGAGTTCCATGTTTATAGAAATCTACAATATACAATACTATACCTGTTGTAAATAAAGTGGCACAAAGTAACAGTACTACAAAATGAATGCTAATTTCTTTTTGAACAGCCATAAAATCCATTCCAAACTTACGTTCTAAATATACTTGAGCTACACCTGCAACACCAAAAGCAACAGTCATACCAATCATTCCGATATTAGAGAACCAATAAGCCATTCTTCCAGTGGCACTATCGTATAATTTTCTTCCGGTCATATTTGGTAAACTATAACTAATAATTGCTAAAACAATCATAGCATAGGCTCCCCAGAAAGCTAAATGTCCGTGCATTGCAGTTACTAAAGTTCCGTGCGTATATAAATTTGTTTGAGGTAATGTATGTGCAAACCCTAACAATCCTGCTCCAACAAAAGAAACAATTGCAGCACCTAAAGTCCAATACAATGCTAATTTATTTGGATGTTTTTTCTCACCTTTTCTGTACATATTTACTGCGAATAAAGCCATCGCTAAAAATGCTAAAGGTTCTAATGCTGAGAAAATTCCACCTATCAATAACCAAATTTTATTTACACCAATATAATAATAGTGGTGTCCTGTTCCTAAAACTCCTGATAAGAATGTTAAACCAACAATTACATACAACCATTTTTCTATAACTTCTCTATCTACACCGGTCAATTTAATTAATAAGAACGATAAAATACCACCCATAATTAATTCCCAAACACCTTCTACCCATAAGTGAACAACCCACCAACGGAAAAATGAATCAGTTACTTGACTATCAAATGGAAGCATTCCGGGTAGATATAATAATGCAGCAAATAATAGCCCCATTGAAAGTACCAATGCTGTTGTAGTTTGTTTTTTTCCTTTAAATAAAGTAGTTAAAATTAAGCCTAAAAATAATAGTACGTTTACAACTACTAAATAATCTAGAGGACGAGGAATTTCTAGGAATTTACGTCCTTCCCAAATATTAAAGTGAAAACCAACTACTGCAACTACACCAACAAGAGCTAAACTAATTAATTGGACATACGCCAATTTTACACTCACCAATTCGCGTTGGGCTTCTTCTGGAATAATATAATAAGCTGCTCCCATAAAACCAGAAAGCAACCAAACAACTAATAGGTTTGTATGGACTGCTCTTGCAGTATTAAAAGGAATAAATTCGTGTAAATTATCAAAGCCGATTCGGGCAAAACCCATAATAAAGCCGTACGTTATTTGTAGAACTAATAATAGCATTGAAAGGGCAAAAAACCAATATGCTACTTTTTGTGATTTATATTTCATTTTGAATTTGTTTAAAGTTATTGATTAGTTGTTCATTCTTTCTTTAGCAATTGGTGATATTTTTCTGTCAACTCCTACTACTTTGCCAAAACCGTTTAAGTCAATTTCTCCAATCCATTTAAAGAAAGCAACCACATCATTTGCTTCAACTTCTGTCATTCCATAGGCTACCATTTTTCTTCCGTTTGGCTGCCAAGGGCCTTTAGACATTAAAATACTTTTAATAACCTCATCTCCATTTCCATCATATTTCAGATTTAATCTATCAATAACTTTGGTCAATTCTGGTGCATAATACGCTCCTTCTCCTAATATTGTGTGGCATCCCATACAGTTATTAGTTTCCCAAATTTCTTTACCCCTTACAACTTCTGCTGTAATGTTGCCATGGTTTGTTTGATCAACTTCTTTAGATAAGGAAAACACGGTAAGGCCTATAAAAATAAGAAACGTTACTAATGTTCCACCCAAAAAGAAAGCTCTTGCTTGTTTTTTAGATAACATATTTTTGTTTGTTTAATTGGTTAATTTTCATTTAGAATATATTAAGGTCTTTTTATCTTTTATTATAAAACAAAAGTATAATATATTTACTACATAACTATGATAAATGTCATTTATTGATTATTCTGACGCAGTACCGAGTTCAAGAGAAATATCTTTAAGACTTAATTTTCTACCATGTGATACAATTTCCTTGGAAAACTCCATGATTGTTTTATCACGAAATTTTCCAAGGATACTGTTTTTAAATGGTTCTACAATATAATGTACTGGGCAAGGATTGCTTCCGTTGCATTCAGACAAACCTAAAAAGCATTCGTTTAACCTATGTAAGCCATCTATATTTTCAATAATATCTAATACGGTTTTTTGTTGATTCTTTTTTGTTAGGTAAAAACCACCATGAGGCCCTTTGGTTGAAGAAATAATTTTCCCTTTTACCAATTGTTGAAATAATTTTGCCAAAAAAGGACTTGGTACATCAATAGTTTCAGCAATTACACGAACACTTAATTTCTTATTGTCCTTTACATGTTCCGCCAAAAATAATGTTGACAGAATTGCATATTTACTTGCTCGTGATAACATCATATCATTTTATTTTTATCAATTTTGATTGGGTAAAATTAATAAAAAAAGACAAACATGTATTATATTTTACTGAATTTAGCTGTAAAGTGCCTCATAATAGGCGCTTCATCCACAATAACGTACCCAGATTTTGCTTCATCTCTAGAGTCATAAATATTTTTTAATGTAGCTGCTACATACGCCATATGATTATTAGTGTAGGTTCTTCTTGGTATTGCCAAACGAACCAATTCTAATTCTGGATACCTATTTTTTCTTGTAAAAGGATCTCTGTCTGCTAAAACAGTTCCAATTTCAACACCCCGTATTCCACCAACAACGTATAATTCAATTGCTAATGCTTGCGCTCGGTATTCATCTCTTGGAATTGATGGTACAAATTTATTAGCATCTAAAAAAATAGCGTGTCCTCCAAATGGTTTTTGCACTGGCACACCATATTCAACTAATTTTTGTCCTAAAAATGCTACTTGCTCTATTCTACTCTCTAAATAATTAAATTCAGTAGATTCATCTAAACCTACAGCCAATGCTCCCATATCACGCCCATTCATTCCGCCATAAGTTATAAAACCTTCGAACATAATATTAAATACTGTAGCTTGTTTATAAACCTCCTTATTATTTAGTGCAATAAAACCACCCATATTAACCAAGCCATCTTTTTTTGCACTCATTGTCATTCCATCTCCATAAGAAAAAACTTCTTTCACAATTTCTTTAATGGTCTTATCTGCATACCCTTCTTCTCTTTTTTTAATAAAATAGGCATTTTCTGAAAAACGAGCTGCATCAAAATAAAGAGGAATACCGTATTGTTTGCATAATTTTGAAACTGCCTTAGTATTTTCAACAGAAACTGGCTGCCCTCCTGCACTATTACATGTTATTGTTAAAATTACAAAAGGGATTTTTTCCTTTGGATATTTTTTAAAAACTGTTTCAAGTTTATGTAAATCAATATTTCCTTTAAATGGATGCATATTTGAAGTGTCAAAAGCCTCATCTATAGTGCAATCTACGGCAGTCGCTTTTCTAAATTCAATATGTCCTTTTGTAGTATCAAAATGAGAATTTCCAGGAACAATATCTCCTTCTTTCACCATTGCAGAAAACAATACATTCTCCGCCGCTCTCCCTTGGTGTGTAGGTAAAAAGTATTTAAATCCTGTTATTTTTTTTACTGTCTTTTTCAATTTCATAAATGATGACGAACCTGCATAACTCTCATCACCAATCATCATTTCTGCCCATTGTTTATCACTCATTGCACCAGTTCCTGAGTCGGTTAGTAAATCAATAAAAACTTTCTCTGATGCTAAATTAAATAAGTTATAATTTGCTTGCTTTATCCATTTTAAGCGTTGCTCTTTAGTAGACCGTTTTA
>NZ_JBFLKT010000116.1:0-5103 GCF_040883305.1 Lutibacter sp. | reverse complement strand
TTGTAAAACATGAAAACTTATAAATTCAAAGTAAACGAAAACGGCTATACCGTTCATATAAAATCATACGAAGATAATATTATCAATTTAGAGGTAAATGGTACTAGTTATGCTGTAAAAATGAGTGAGGAATTTAAAAAAACCAAAACTCCTACGTTAGTGCGCTCAGCATCTAAAAGACCAACCGAACCTTTAAAAGTAAATCCAAAATCTCAAACAACTAAAATTGTTGCGCCAATTCCTGGAGTAGTAATGTCAATTGATGTAAAAGTGGGTGATGTACTTAAAGTTGGAGACAGAATGTTAGTGCTGGAAGCAATGAAAATGGAAAACAATATTGTTTGTGAAACAGCAGGAACCATAACTGCCATTAGAATTAATGTTGGACAACAAGTATTGCAAGATGAATTAATGATAGAACTCGAATAAAAATTTCTGAATTATTTGAATTTTATAATTTGAAAACAAATAATTCTTTAAAAGAAAAAAAATGAAGAAAGTAATAGTAATATTTTGTGTTTTATCATTATTGATTTTTATTAGACCAGCACTCGGTTTAGGCACAAATACAAACTCAAATAATATTAATTCTTCTGTAACAACTGAACAAGTTGATACTATTGAAGAAACTAATTCCTATAATGGAGCTTTTGAAGGACTAAAACAATTTTACAATTATACGGGTTTTGCTAATGTAACATCCGGACACGCACTTATGATTGTTATAGGGATTGTTTTTATATTTTTAGGAATAAAATATGATTACGAACCGCTACTTTTAATTCCAATAGGAACAGGGGTAATTCTTGGGAATATACCTTTTATTGCTGGAAATCAAACTGGAATTTACGAAACAGGATCCGTTCTAAATTATTTATATTTTGGAGTAGTAAAAGGTATTTATCCTCCACTAATATTTTTAGGAATTGGGGCAATGACTGATTTTTCATCCTTAATTGCAAATCCTAAATTAATGCTTTTAGGTGCTGCGGCACAAATTGGTGTATTTGCAACTTTTATGGGAGCTCTTTATTTAGGATTTAGCCTCCCTGAAGCTGGTGCAATTGGAATTATTGGTGGTGCCGATGGTCCTACTGCAATTTTCCTATCATCTAAGTTAGCAAACGGAATAAACATATTAGCAGATGGTACAACTGTTAAAAACTTAATTGGGCCTATTGCAATAGCCGCATATTCATATATGGCTTTAGTTCCGGTAATTCAACCTCCTCTAATGCGTTTATTAATTTCAAAAAAGGATAGAAAAATTAAAATGAAACCACCAAGAGCTGTAACTCAAAAAGAAAAAATGATTTTTCCGGTTGTAGCTTTAATTTTAACATTGTTTATCTCTCCTAGCGCATTACCATTATTAGGTATGTTATTCTTTGGAAACTTATTAAAAGAATCTGGAAGAACCGAAAGATTAGCAGATACAGCTCGAACAAAATTAATTGACATAGTAACAATTCTATTAGGTGTTACTGTAGGTGCTTCAACACAAGCAGATATCTTTATAACAAAAGACTCTATGTTAATATTTGGCTTAGGTGCAATATCTTTTGTTATTGCAACATGTGGTGGTGTATTGTTCGCTAAGTTTATGAATTTATTCTTAAAAGGAGATAATAAAATAAATCCATTAATAGGTGCAGCAGGAGTTTCAGCAGTACCCGATAGTGCAAGAGTTGTGCATCATGAAGGATTAAAATCCGATCCAAGTAATTATTTATTAATGCATGCAATGGCTCCAAATGTTTCAGGGGTTATTGGTTCTGCAATTGCTGCAGGTATTATATTAAGTTTTTTAGGATAAATAAATATTAAATAGTACTACAAATTATTAGAAAATGAAAATACCAAATGTTATGACAGCAAGTGAGGCTGTTAAATTAATCGAATCTGGAGATAGAGTTTTAATTCAAGGAGGTTCAGCAACACCTCAAACGTTAATCCGTGCCATGGTAGCGCGCGGACCTGAACTAAAGGGCGTAAAAGTTTGTCACTTACATACCGAAGGAGAATGTGGATATACAGCTCCAGAATTAAGAGAAAGTTTTCATACGAGTGCTTTCTTTATTGGTGGAAATGTTAGAAAAATGGTTGGCGATACCGTTGATTATATTCCAATTTTTTTAAGTGACATTCCTAGTTTATTTAGAGAAGGATATATGGATTTAGATGTTGTGCTGGTAAATGTTTCTCCACCAGATAAACACGGTTTTTGTTCTTTAGGAGTATCTGTAGATATTGTAATTGCAGGTATTGAAAAAGGAAAAAAAGTAATTGCACAAATAAACCCTAAAATGCCACGTACTTTTGGTGATGCCCTAGTGCATTTAAACCATTTCAGCGCTTGCGTAATGGTTGATGAAGAAATTCATGAAATGAAATTTGTTGCGCCAACTGAAGCAGAAAAATCTATTGGGAAAAATATTGCCGAAATTATTGAGGATGGTTCTACACTTCAAATGGGTATTGGTGGTATTCCAAATGCTGTTTTAACCTATTTAACAAATCATAAAAATTTAGGTGTGCATACCGAAATGTTTTCTGAAGGAATTGTAGACCTAGTTGAAACTGGAGTTGTAAATGGTTCACAAAAAAAAGTAAACCCTTATAAAATTATTTCTGGTTTCGCTATGGGAACGCGTCGTTTATACGATTTTATGGATGACAATCCAGAAATTGAAATGTTAGATATTGCGTATGTTAATGATACTGCTATCATTCGTCAAAACCCAAAAGTAACTGCTATTAATTCAGCTATTGAAATTGATTTTACGGGGCAAGTTTGTGCAGATTCTATTGGTACAAGAATGTTCTCAGGTGTAGGTGGTCAAATGGACTTTATGCGTGGTGCAGCTTTATCAAAAGGTGGAAAACCAATTATTGCAGTTACATCAACAACATTAAAAGGTGTTTCTAAAATTGTTCCATCATTAAAACCTGGAGCTGGTGTTGTAACTACACGTGCACACGCTCGTTATGTAGCAACGGAATATGGTGTGGCAGAACTATTTGGTAAAACACTAAAACAACGTGCAGTTGCATTAAGAAATGTAGCGCATCCTGATCATAGAGAAGAATTAGACAAAGCTATTTTTGAGCGTTTTGGAAGTAGTTTAGCAATTAAATAATTTCATAGATATTAAATTATGAGCAATAAAAATAAAACACTTTTTTCTGAATTCCCTCCAGTTACAACTGAACAGTGGATGGAAAGAGTGACAGCTGATTTAAAAGGAGCTGATTTTGATAAAAAACTAGTTTGGAAAAACTTAAGTGGTATCAACATTCAACCTTGTTACAATAATGAAGATAAGATTGAACAACTTCAAAATACAGGAGAAAATTCACAATCTTTAGTAAATTACCGCAGTGTTAAGGTAACAACTACCGAAAACGGAAATAAACTGGCTATTAAAGCTGTTGAAGAAGGAATGAACGGAATTATTTTTACTTTAGATAATAAAGTAGACGTTGCAGAACTTTTAAACGGAATAAATTTAAATAAAACAAGTGTCTCATTTGAAATAGCTTCTAACGCAGTTGCATTTATTATAGATCTTGTTTCCTTTGCAAAAGGAAGTGATTTAAAAGGTTTTGTAAACACTGGAATTATTTCTAATTATGTTACAACTGGTTCTTTTGATAACAATCAAATTAAAGTTGCTGCAGAATTAGTTAAATTAACTGCAAATTTCCCAAACTTTAAGGCAATTACAATTTCAGGAACTGAATATTTAGATTCAGGTGCAAACCAAGTTCAAGAAATTGCATACACTTTAAATTCGTTGGTTTTCTTAATTGAAAAACTTTCAGAAAAAGGTATTGAGGCACAAACAATATTTAACAACTTAAACTTTAAACTCGCAATTGGTTTAGAATATTTTGTTGAAATTGGTAAATTTAGAGCATTCAACAGTTTATTAGCTGAAGTTGCTGCTAAATATAGTGTTGCTGATTTTTCAAATACAATTACAGCAAAAACTTCAATTTGGAGTAAATCAATTACAGATGCTGAAACTAATTTGTTACGTTGTACTACTGAGGCAATGTCTGCAATTTTAGGAAATGTAGATGGTATTTTAATTGATGCTTACGATAAAGAATTTAAAAACCCTTCAGATTTCTCAAGTAGAATTGCTGGTAACATTACTACGATTTTAAGAGAAGAATCTTACTTTGGAAAAGTTTCAAATCCAGTTGATGGATCTTACTATATTGAAGAAGTTTCTTCAAAAATAGCTGAGAAAGCGTTGGAATTATTTAAATCTATTGAAGCTGCAAGTGGTTTTTATACTGCTTTTGAAAACGAAACAATTCAACAACAAATTGCTGAAATTCGACTTCAAAAATTAAAATTAATCAGCCAACGTAGAACTCCATTAGTAGGTGTTAACAAATACCCTAACTTAATGGAAACTGTTGCTGCTGATATTCTTTCAGAAGGTGCTAATGATAATTCAAAAGTATTAACTCCAAGAAGAGCATCATTAGAAATTGAAGCTTTACGAAGAAAAACTGAAGAATTAGTTGCTAAAACTAACATTCGCCCAATTGTACAATTAGCTAGTTACGGAAACTTAAATATGCGTAAAGCCAGAGCTGCTTTTGCGTACGATTTTATTGGTGTAAGCGGATTTAATGTTTTACAAGAACAAAGTTTTAATAGTGCTGAAATTGCGGCTACAGAAAGTGCAAAATCAGACGCTCACGTTGTTGTTATCTGTAGTTCAGATGAAGATTACGACACAACAGCAGTTGATTTTGTAAAAGCATTTAGAGTACTAAATAACGATAAAGTATTGTTATTAGCCGGTGCTCCAAAAAATATGGATGAATTAACTGAAGCTGGTTTAGATGGTGTTGTAAATATGAGATCAGATGTACTAGTAACACTTTCTAAAATTCAGAATAAAGTTCAAAAAACATTAAAATCTTAAGAAGTATGAAACCAGATTTTTCAAATATAAAATTAAATTCAGTTGTAAAACAAACTTCAGCCACTTCAGAGAATCAAGACGTTTGGAATACTCCTGAAGGAATCCCTGTAAAAAAACAATTTACTAAAGAAGACATTTCTGAAGCAGAACATTT
>NZ_JBFLKT010000115.1:0-10833 GCF_040883305.1 Lutibacter sp. | reverse complement strand
TAAATAATGTAATTGGTGAAACTTCTATGTTTGATCCTTATGCATCAATTGGTGGAGGTTATGTTTGGATGGATAGTTTTGGAACAGGAACTTTTAATGGTGGTTTAGGTTTTAATGTATGGTTTAGTGACCATTTAGGTGTTAATTTAGAATCTAAATACAAGCACGCTTTTGAAAGCAATATTGTTCAACATTTTCAACACTCTTTAGGATTAGTAATTAAATTTGGGGGAACAGATACTGATAATGATGGTATTTATGATGATGAAGACGCTTGTCCAGAAGTATTTGGATTAATTGAGTATAATGGCTGTCCAGATGCTGATAATGATGGAGTAATAGATTCTAAAGATGATTGTCCTAATGTAGCAGGATTAGAATCTTTAAATGGATGTCCTGATACTGATAATGACGGAATTGCCGACAAAGATGATGCTTGTCCAAACGATAAAGGAACCAAAGCCAACAAAGGTTGTCCAGATACTGATAATGATGGTATCATAGATTCAAAAGATAGTTGTCCTAATCAAGCTGGTCCAGAAGCAAATAAAGGTTGTCCTTGGCCAGATTCAGATGGTGATGGAGTTTTAGATAAAGATGATGATTGTCCAGATGTGGCAGGAATTGCATCTAATAAAGGCTGTCCAGAAATTAGTGTTAAAGAAATAGCAAAACTGGAAGAGTTGTTCAAAATAGTTTATTTTGAAACTAATAAAGCTAATTTTAAGCCAGAAACTATTTCAAAATTAGATGAAGCAATTGAAATAATAACGAAATACCCAACTGCAAAATTTGCAATTTCAGGACATACAGATAGCGTTGGTAACAATGAAAGTAATATGAAATTATCTGAAAAAAGAGCTATTGCTGTAAAAAATTACCTTGTTTCTAAGGGTGTTTCATCAAACAATTTAACAGCAAAGGGGTTTGGAGAAACGCAACCAGTTGAAAGCAATATGTACAAGGCTGGTAGAGCAGCAAATAGAAGAGTTGATATTAAATTGATAAATTAAAGTTATAAAGCTATTAATTTATAGTTGTAATAAAAGGCTATCTAAAAGTTTAAACTTTTAGATAGCCTTTACTCATTTTAAAATACTTTTATATTAATTACTTAAAATGCATTTCAATTAAAAAGGCATTTGTATTTTTATAGTTTATAAAAAACTATGGATTCTTTTATTTCAAAAGTTGTTAAAGACGTAATTAGTAAAAATACTACTATTAAAAATTGTGTATTTGTACTTCCAAGTCAACGTGCTTGTGTTTTTCTGAAAAAAGAACTTGTTGAGAGCACTACTTCAAGTTTTATGTTACCTAAAATTATAAGTATAGAAAATTATATTCAAGAACTTGCTGACATTAATTTAATAGATACCACGCAATTACTCTTTGAATTTTATAGTATTTATAAAGAAAATTTAGCACAAGAATTAGTAGAACCTTTTGAAACATTTTCTCAATGGGCAACAATTGCATTGCACGATTTTAATGAAATCGACAGTTACTTAGTAAACTCAAAAGACCTATTTTCAAATTTAAAAGATGTAAAAAAAATTGAATATTGGTTTCAAGATAAAACACCTAGTAAACTAGCTGTAAACTACCTTCAGTTTTTTGAACATTTGGATAAATTATACAATTTATTGTATCAAAAGTTGAAAAAAAATAAGTTTGGTTATCAAGGTTTAATTTATAGAGAAGCTGTAAATAATTTAGAATATTATATAGAAAATAATAGCGATAAACACAAAGTATTTATTGGTTTTAATGCTCTAAATAAAGCTGAGGAAGTTATTTTTCAGGAATTACTAAATAACAATTTAGCTTCTATTTATTGGGATTCAAACCCAAATTTATTTAACAATTCTAATGAAGCTGGTTTTTTTTTAAGAAAGTATAAAACAGCATGGGCTTACTATAAAACAGCACCTTTTTTATGGATAGATGAAACTATTTTAGAAGAAAAAAATATTGAATTTATTGGTGCACCCAAAAATATTTCACAAATTAAATATGCTGGCGAGTTATTATCAAAATTAGAAAATTACCAAAATACTGCGTTGGTTTTAGCGGACGAAAATTTATTAGCACTCACACTTAATTCTTTGCCAAATAGCGTTAAAAATATAAACATAACAATGGGATATCCGTTAAAAGACATCCCTTTTTCTAATTTGTTTGAAAAACTGTTTAAACTTCATTTAAATCAGGAGAAATTCAACAAACAAGCACAACATCAGTTTTATTATAAAGACGTCTTAAATCTTCTAAATGATCCATTTTTAAACAAATTGCATGGAGATGTTCTTCAAAAAATTGTTGCTAAACTTAAAAGTGAGAATACTATATTTTTATCAAAAAAAGCAATTGAAGACTGTGTCTCTAATTTAGAAAAAGAACAGTTAGCGGATATACTTTTATTGTTTACTTTTTCAAGTAATGTTAATACTATAATTAAACAATGTAGCAACTTAATTATGGCGCTAAAAAATTATGTTGAAGGAGTAGATAAAGAATATTTATACCGCTTTTATACTGTTTTTAAACAATTGGAAACATTAAATGTATCCTACAATCATATTTCAAATTTAAAAACCCTTACGAAATTTTATAATCAAATTTTAAATAATGAAAAACTAGCTTTTCAAGGAGAGCCATTAAAAGGCTTGCAATTAATGGGAATGTTAGAAACCAGAGCTTTAGATTTTGAAACGGTTATAATTACCTCGGTTAATGAGGGTGTTTTGCCAGGTAGTAAGAATGATAACTCATTTCTTCCTTTTGATGTTAAAAAGTATTTTAAAATGCCAACATATCAAGAAAAGGACGCTATTTTCTCATATCATTTTCAACGTTTATTACAACGCGCTAAAAATGTTTATTTAATCTATAATACAGAAAGTGATGGATATGGCGCTGGAGAAAAAAGTCGTTTTTTAACACAATTGGAAATTAACAAATCAAGTATTAAAAAAACCATAATAAATCCAAAAGTGCAGAAGCCTGAAGAGATTTTACTTCAAATTGAAAAAACATCCGAAGTTATAGGTAAATTACAAGCTGTTTTTACAAAAGGAATTTCGCCTTCAGCTTTGGCAACTTATATTTACAATCCAATTAGTTTTTACGAGCAAAAAGTGTTGGAAATTCGAGATGATGATGAAGTGGAAGAAACCATTGCTGCAAATACAATGGGTTCTGTTATTCATGATGTTTTAGAGCAATTATACAAGCCTTTTGTTGGTGTATTTTTATCAAAAGAAAACATTGGTCAAATGCAACAAAAAACACCTGAGTTACTGATTAAATTTTTTGAAAAGCATTATAAAAAAGGGAATATTGAAACAGGAAAAAATAAATTAATTTTTGAAGTTTGTAAAAATCATATCAACAGATTTTTAAAACAAGAATTACAAAGTATAAATAAAGGAAATAGATTAAAAATAATTGCACTAGAAGCTGAATTATCCAGTAAAATAACTATTGAAGGAATTGGATTTCCAATAAATTTAAGGGGAATTGTAGATAGAATTGATGAACTAAATGGCATTACTCGAATTATAGATTATAAAACGGGAAAAGTTGAAGCGAAGCAATTAAAAATGGAAGATTTTAGTGTAATTAGTGAAGATTATAAGTACACAAAGGCAATGCAGGTAATGTTGTATTCGTTTATGTATACTGCTAATATACAGTCAAAATTAGGCGAATTAGAAAGCGGAATAATTTCATTTAAAAATTTAAATGCAGGCTTTTTAAAAATGAATTTTTCTGAAAAACCTAGAGGCATAGATTCTCATGTTTCAGAGGAGAGAATAAACGATTTTATGAATGAAATCAAAACTATTATTAAAGAAATTTTAAATCCGGATATACCATTTATTCAAAAAGAAGATTTACCATTTTAAACTATAAAAATGACTACAGAATTAAACTTACAAGTTAAAAATACACAACATAATAAACCAATTTTAACGGATGTATTTTATACTAAAAACAACATAAAAAAACCAGTTGTAATTTTTTGTCATGGATACAAAGGATATAAAGATTGGGGCGCCTGGAATTTAGCAGCAACGGAGTTTGCAAACAATAAGTTATTTTTTTTAAAATTCAATTTTTCACACAATGGTGGTACGGTAGAAAACCCTATTGATTTTCCTGATTTAGAAGCTTTCGGACAAAATAATTTTACAACCGAGTTAAATGATTTAGAAGATGTAATAAGCTGGATTACAAATAATACTGAATATAAAGGCGAAATTGATTCAACTAATATTACCCTAATTGGACATTCCAGAGGTGGTGGAACAATAACTATAAAAGCTTCAGAAAATAAGCAGATTTCTAACCTTATTTCTTGGGCAGGAGTTTCCGATTTTGGCGCACGTTTTCCTAAGGATGAAAAAATTCTTCAGCACTGGGAAAAAGAAGGTGTTTCGTATATTGAAAATTCCAGAACAAAACAGCAAATGCCTCATTATTTTCAGTTTTACACTAATTTTAAAGAAAATGAAGCGCGTTTAACAATAAAAAATGCGGTTCAAAAATTAAACATTCCACATTTAATTATTCAGGGTGAAAAGGATGATGTTGTATTACCTATTGAAGCAAAAAAATTACATAGTTGGAATCCTAAAAGTACACTTGTTATTATTAAAGAAATGAACCACTCTTTAGGATGTTTACAGCCTTGGAACGATTCAAAAATGCCTGTTCATTTAGCAGAAGTTGTGAAACAAAGTATAGACTTTATTTTAAAAAAGTAATGCTAATTGAAAAAGCAACATATAGCGATTTAGAAGCCTGCCATTTGATTACAAAATGTTGTGCTAATGAAATGATTAACAACGGAATTTTTCAATGGAATGAAACGTATCCTTCAAAAGAAATTTTGCACAAAGATATTGAGCTTCAACAATTGTGGAAATTGACAAAAAACAATAAAATTATTGGCATAATTGTACTTACAGAAATTGAGGATGTGGAGTACAAATCAGTAAAATGGTTAACAGAAAATAGAGATAATTTATACGTACATCGCTTAGCTGTGCATCCAACATATCAAGGGAAAGGTTATGCACAAAAATTAATGAATTTTGGTGAAAAGTATGCTGTAAATAACAATTATAATTCAATCCGTTTAGATACATTTAGTCAAAATATTAGAAATCAAAAATTTTATGAAAAGCGTGGCTATGTTAAATTAGAATCAATATTTTTTCCAAATCAGAGTAAGTATCCGTTTTATTGTTACGAGAAAATTTTAAATGTATAAAGAATCTAACATCACTTTTAAAGGTATTAATAAATTAGCAATTCCTGCAATAATTTCTGGAATTGCAGAACCGTTATTATCAATTACAGACACAGCAATTGTTGGTAATATTAATTTAAATCCCACAGAAGCATTAGCTGCGGTTGGTATTGCAGGTTCTTTTATTTCTGCTTTGATCTGGATTTTAGCGCAAACAAGATCAGCAATTTCTGCAATTATTGGTAAATATTTAGGAGCAAAAAAACTAGATGAAATAGCAACTTTACCCACCCAAATTATCGCAATAAATTTAATGTTAAGTATTGTTATTTATGTAGTTACATTATTTTTTGTCAACCAAATTTTCCAATTGTACAATGCGGAAGGCTTAATTTTAAATTATGCCGTAGATTATTATAAAATTCGTGCTATCGGGTTTCCATTGACACTTTTCGTTTTTTCAGCTTTCGGAGTTTTTAGAGGATTACAAAATACGTATTGGCCAATGATAATAAGTATTACTGGCGCAGTTTTAAATGTTGTGTTAGATATAGCTTTAGTCTATGGAATAGATGGTCTTATCGCACCAATGAATGTTGAAGGAGCTGCTTGGGCAAGTGTTATTGCACAAGCCGTAATGGCGGTATTTGCGTTGGTTTTATTATTAAAAAAGACACCTTTTAGTTATAAATTACAATTCCCATTTAATAAGGAAATTAAAAATTTACTATCAATTAGTTTTAACTTAATTATTAGAGCGGTTGCTTTAAATATTGCGTTGTATTTGGCAAATTCATATGCAACAAAATACGGAAATAATTATATTGCTGCACAAACTATTGCGTTTCAAATATGGTTGTTTTTTGCCTTTTTTATTGATGGTTATGCAAGTGTTGGCAGCATTGTTTCTGGAAAATTATTAGGAGAAAAAAACTATCAGAAATTATGGGAATTGAGTGGTAGGTTAAGTAAATATTCTATTATTGTTGCACTATTATTGGCTGTTATTTGTGGCGTATTTTATACCCAAATTGGAACTCTTTTTTCAAAGGATCAACAAGTATTAGATGCGTTTTATAATATTTTTTGGATTGTACTTTTAATGCAGCCAATAAATGCCGTTGCTTTTGTTTTTGATGGTATTTTTAAGGGTTTAGCGGAAGCTGTAACACTTAGAAATTTACTTTTAGTAGCTACTTTTTTTGGATTTATACCAACTTTATTAATTGGAGATTACTTCAATTTAAAACTCTACGCTATTTGGATAGCTTTTACAGTTTGGATGCTACTAAGGTCTGGGATCTTAGTTGTTAAATTTAGACGAAAATATTTACATAAAAACCCGTAACTTTGGCACTATGAGTAACGGAAGTTTATATACACATATTCAAAATAATATTGCCACAGTTGAGTTTTATCATCCTGCAAGTAATTCGTTTCCGAGTGAATTATTAGCGCGTTTGGCAACTGAATTTAACGAGTTAAGTCTTAATAAAGAAGTGCACGTAATTATTTTGAAAAGTGAAAAAGAAAAAGCATTTTGTGCAGGAGCTTCATTTGATGAATTGGTTGCCATTACTAATTTAGAAGAAGGAAAACAATTTTTTTTAGGATTTGCCAACGTACTAAATGCAATGCGAAAATGTTCAAAATTAATAATAGGACGCATACAAGGTAAAGTTGTTGGGGGTGGTGTTGGTTTAGCTGCTGCCTGTGATTATTGTTTGGCTACAGAACAAGCTTCAATTAAATTATCTGAATTAACTATTGGTATTGGTCCTTTTGTAATTGCACCGGCAGTAGAACGTAAAATTGGAATAGCTGCATTAAGTGAACTTACTTTGGACGCCACAAGTTGGAAAAATGCTTATTGGGCAAAAGAAAAAGGCCTATTTGCAAAAGTATTTGAAACGCTTTCTGAATTAGATAATGAAGTTGATAATTTAGCAACAAAACTAGCATCATATAATCCAGAAGCTTTAAATAAAATGAAAAAAATATTGTGGCAAGGCACGGAAAATTGGGATACTTTACTAAGCGAACGAGCAGCAATAAGTGGAAAATTAGTGCTTTCTGATTTTACAAAAAATGCACTTCAAAAATTTAAAAAATAATGACTTTAGCAATAATACTTTTTTTATTTCAACAATTAGATATTGAAGAAAAATTAAAAAATGCACCAGATAAAGGCTATGAAATTGGTATAGTTATAGGAACTTATTTACCTTTTGTGTTACTTGTTGCATTGGCGTATTTTGTATACTATAAAGCAAAAAACAGAAAAGATTTAGACGATTAATATAGGAACATAAAAATGAGTAAAATTAGAATTACAAAACAATTTGATTTTGAAACCGGACATGCTTTATATGGCTACGATGGAAAATGTAAAAATGTACACGGACATAGTTATAAATTATCTGTAACAGTTATTGGAAAGCCAATTAGCAATACTTCTAACGTAAAATTGGGAATGGTGATTGATTTTGGCGATTTAAAAAGAATAGTGCTTTCAGAAATTGTTGATAAATTTGACCATGCTACTGTTTTTAATAAAAATACACCTCACGTTGAATTGGCAAATGAGCTTGAAAAAAGAGGGCACAATGTTATTTTAGTCGATTATCAGCCTACAAGTGAAATGATGTTAATTGATTTTGCTAAAAAAATAAAAGATAGATTACCAGAGACAATTAATCTTCATTCTTTAAAATTACAAGAAACAGGAACATCACATGCGGAATGGTTTGCAAGTGATAATTAGTAATTATTGCTAAGCGCTAAGTTTTAATTTTAAAATTTATTACGTACCATTAAAAGTATTCATGGTGTTATTTAAGCCAGCTGTTCCAAAAGATTTAATCAATTCACAAGATTTTGACAAGCGTTCTGGAAGTTGTTTATTTTCATCTTTATTCCAAGTTCCTAAAACATAATCAACTTGTCGCCCTTTTGAGAATGCATCTCCAACACCAAATCTAAAACGTGCATATTGTTGGGTTTGTAAGGTGTTTTGAATATCTTTTAAACCATTATGCCCACCATCACTTCCTTTAGCTTTTAGACGAATTGAACCAAAATTTAGGTTTAAGTCATCACAAATAACAAGTAAGTTTTCAAGTGGAATTTTCTCTTTTGTAAGCCAGTATTTTACAGCTTTGCCACTTAAATTCATATAGGTTGATGGTTTTAAAAGAATAAACGTTCTTCCTTTAAATCTAAATGTAGCAATAGCACCCAGTTTTTGGCTTTCAAAAGTAATTTCTTCAGAGGAAGCTAATGCATCTAATATTTTAAATCCAATATTATGACGTGTATCATCGTATTTAGCGCCAATATTTCCTAAGCCAACAATTAAGAATTTTTTCATTTGTTCTTCTGTAGATTCTTCTTTTTTTGATGTGAAAAGTAATTTTATTTGTTTCAAAATATTCATATAGCAAATGTAATAAAAAGAAAAAGCGTTGCAAATGTGCAACGCTTTTTAAAATTTACTTCAAAAGTTGAATTATTCTGTAGCAGTTTCTTCAGTTGCTCCTTCCTCAGTTGCTCCTTCTTCTCCTTCTTCCTCTTCATCATCCTCCGGCATTACAGCACTACGTGCAGTTCTAACTTGAACAACTACTGTGGTTTCTGGGTGTAAAATTGTGAATTTTTCATCAGCTAAGTCAGAAACAACAATTTTCATTCCAATTTTTAATTTAGAAATGTCAGCGTTAATAAAATCTGGCAAGTCTGCAGGTAATGCTCTCACGCTTAATTTACGTTTAGCAAAACTTAAAGACCCACCGTTGACTACACCTGGTGATGTACCAACTAATCTTACTGGAATATTCATAGCTACCATTTTATCATCGAATAATTGGTAAAAATCAACATGTAAAATTTTATCTGATACTGGGTGAAACTGAATATCTTGCAAAATTGCATGATAGTTTGTTCCGTCTACTTCAATCATTGCAGTATATACGTTAGCCGTGTACACTAAATTTTTGAACGAAACTTCGTCAGCTGAAAAGTGTAATGGTTTATCCCCTCCGTATAATACGCAAGGTACCTTTCCAGCATTACGTAAGGCTTTAGTTGACACTTTACCTACGCTTTCTCTTTGAGATCCTGTGATTGTAATTGATTTCATTTATATATTTATTTATTATTAATTTACATTAAAAATTGACCGCTAATTGATGTGTTATCTTGAACTTTATGCATCACGTCTGCGAACAAAGGCGCGCAAGATACAACTTTTATTTTAGAACTCTCTCTTTTTAAAGGAATTGTATCGGAAACAATAAGTTCTAACAGTTTAGATTTTTCTATTTTATCGTAAGCATTACCCGATAATATTGGGTGTGTACAGATTGCACGGACACTTATTGCTCCTTTTTCCATCATTAAATCGGCTGCTTTTGTTAGTGTTCCTCCAGTATCAATCATGTCATCAACTAAAATTACGTTTCTGCCTTTAACTTCACCAATTAATTCCATGGTATCTATTACATTAGCTTCTAAACGTTGTTTGTAACAAATTACAACTTCGCTTTCTAAATATTTTGAATAGGCATAAGCACGTTTAGAACCTCCCATATCTGGCGAAGCAATGGTTATATTTTTTAAATTTAACTTTTTTACATAGGGTAAAAATATTGTTGAAGCATATAAATGATCTACAGGTTTTTCAAAGAAACCTTGAATTTGATCTGCGTGTAAATCCATAGTCATAATTCTTGTTGCTCCAGCTGTTTGTAAAAGGTTTGCAACTAATTTTGCTCCAATAGCCACTCTAGGCTGATCTTTACGATCTTGTCTTGCCCAACCAAAATAAGGAATTACAGCGGTTATATGTCTTGCAGAAGCTCTTTTTGCAGCATCTAACATGAGTAACATTTCCATTAAATTATCAGAAGAAGGAAAAGTTGAACCTACTACAAATATGCGTCTTCCTCGAACAGATTCTGCAAAAGCCGGTTGGAATTCACCGTCACTAAATTGTGAAATTTTAACATTTCCTAGTTCCAGACCATAAGAATCTGCAATTTTTTGTGCTAAATCTTTACTTTGTCTACACGCAAAAATTTTTGGTGCAAGTTGATTGTTTCCCATTTTTAGTTGTGTTGTTGTTTGTAGTGCACAAATTTAAAATTAATTATAGAGTTATTGAACAACTTCGTGTTTTTTTTAAGGTTTTGATAAAAAAAAAATATAAATTTGCAATCCAAGTTCAAAATGCCCCGATGGCGGAACTGGTAGACGCGCTGGATTCAAAATCCAGTTCTTTCGGGAGTGCCGGTTCGATTCCGGCTCGGGGTACTAGATTATAAATTTAGGGAAAGTAACAAAAACTTAAAAATACTGATTATTAGGTGTTTAAATTAAAAAAAGTTTTTATTACTTTTCCTTTTTTAGTGTTATGGACGTTATTATTTAAAACTATAGCTTTACAATTATATAAAAACTCCGCTAAACAATTGTTTAACGGAGTCTTTATTTTCATAGCTCTTAGTAAGTAACATTATAATTTAGAAAATAGTTTGGGGTTTCAATTAAGATGTTAATTACTGCTTTGGGGGATT
>NZ_JBFLKT010000114.1:0-3726 GCF_040883305.1 Lutibacter sp. | reverse complement strand
CAATGATATTTGTTACATGAGATCTGCTTTTACCAACTCTTTGAGCCAGTTCGTCTTGAGTAATGTTTAAAGTATCTTTTATTTGAACATATGCCTTTGCCTCTTCTATGGCATTTAGATCTTCCCTTTGAAGATTTTCAAGTAATGCTATCTCCATCATTTGCTGTTCTGTGAAGTCGCTAATTATTGCAGGGATTTTTTCAAGGCCAGCTTTTTTAGATGCTTTTACTCTTCTTTCACCAGCAATAATAACAAATTTTCCATCTTGTTTTTTAACAATGATTGGCTGGAAGACGCCATGTTCTTTTATTGAATCAGTTAATTCTTGAAGGGATTCTTCATCAAAATTAGTTCTAGGTTGATATGGGTTGCTTGTTAGTTTATCAAGCGCTACTTCTGTTAAACTGTTTTTTTCTATTGCATCTTCAATTATTTTTTCTTCAAGAGTTTCAAAATCAAGAGCGTTTGTTTCAAAAAGTTGTTCTAGCCCTTTTCCTAGGGCTCTCTTTTTATTTTCCATTTCTTTCAATCACTTCCTTTGCTAACATCAAATAGGCTGTTGCACCTTTTGATTTAGAGTAGTATTCAATTATTGGTTTTCCATATGATGGTGCTTCACTTAGTTTAACGAGTCTTGGAATTATTGTGTCATAAACGCGTTCTTTAAAGTAGGCTCTTATATCTTCCACAACTTCTAGTCCAAGATTTGTTCTTGGGTCAAGCATAGTGAGCAAGACTCCCTCAATATCAAGTTCGGGGTTAAGCTTTTTCTTTGCTTGCATAATTGTTGATAGAAGTTGCATTATTCCTTCTAGGGCATAAAACTCACACTGAACCGGAATAATTACTGAATTTGAGGCCGTTAGTGCATTGGTTGTTATTATTCCAAGAGACGGCGGACAGTCAATAATTATATAGTCATAGTTTTCGACCACTTTATCTAGTTTTTCTTTTAGTTGATTACCTTTTTTGAAATCTTCTTGTTCTCTTTCTTTTTGGATTAATTCAATATCAATACCTGCGAGATTGATTATTGCAGGAACTACTGAAAGATTTTTAAATTTTGTTTTTATTGTTGCATCTGCAATTTCGCAATTTCCCGCTAAAACATCGTAGATGCTGTATTTTATTTTACCTTTATTTATGCCCACACCAGTTGTTGCATTTCCTTGAGGATCAAGATCTATTAATAATACTTTTTTATTAAAATGACCAAGTGAAGATGAAAGGTTAATGCTGGTTGTAGTTTTACCTACCCCACCTTTTTGATTCACTAGTGATATTACTTTTCCCATGTGTTCACCTTCTTTTTACTGTGTCTTAATTTTATCAGATTTTTAATGTTTTTTAAACGATTTTGGGAATATAAATAAAAAAACTGCGGATGCAGTTTATTCTTTTTCTATCTTAACAATCATTTGGAAGCTTTTCTTAAAATCAAAGTCTTCAACAACAATTTTATAGCCTTCTTTTATTTTCTCATCAATTGCTTGTTTAATGCTTTCTGCTGCTGCGAAGGCATCTTTTGTAATTGAAGGTTCAACTATAGGCGTTGCTTCTACTTCCTTTTCAGGTTCTTCAGCAACTATTCCGGATTTTTGTTTGAACTCGTTTATAATTGATTGAATATTTGTTTTGATTTCTTCTGCTTCCGTTTCTGGTACTTGAACAAATTTATTTTGAGCTACTGGTTCTGGTTGTTCAACTATTGTGGCTTCTGGGGCTGGCTCAAATATATTTGGAGCAGCTGGTACAGATGGCATACTTGATACTTCTGCTGTTGGAATGTTCATATTATTTAGTATTGGCGTTGGCTCAAGTGGTGGCATTTGAACAAGAGTTTCACCCTCGCCTTCATCAGTGCTTTCTTCTTCAATAACTGGCTCTATTACTGGTATTTCTATTGTAGGGATTTCTACTGGTTCTTCGGATACTTGGACTGGTGTTTCAACCGGTTCCATTACTGGAGGAACTGGCGTAGATTCCATAATAGAAGACTCCACTTCAACTACAGGTGTTGGGTGGTTTATTGGTTCTGGCTGAGGCATCTCTGGTATTTCTGGGATGCTTAAGTCCGGAATTTCTATTGGCGCTATTTCTGGCACGGCTATCGCTTCTTCGGTTTTCGGTTCTATTACTGGTGCAGATGGTACTGCTTGTTCCATTGTTGGAACTACTGTATTTTCATTCATTTTAGGTCCCCCATTTATTAATTGATCTAGTAATCTAACTGGCATCTTTTCAGCGATTACTTTTCTTAATAATTCGTTTTGTTTTTCTGCTTCTGAAACTTTTAGTAGGCTTCTGGCATGTCTTTCAGAAATACGCTTATTAAGTAGTGCTTCCTTTACTTCTGGTGTTAGATTTAAAAGTCTTAGTTTATTCGCAATTGTTCCTTGTGTTACACCGACTTTATTTCCTACTTGTTCTTGAGTTAATCCACTTAAATTTATTAATTTATTATATGACTCCGCTTCTTCTATGGCGGTTAAGTTTTGTCTTTGAACGTTTTCAATTAGCGCTACTTCTGCTGATTCCTTATCATCCATCTCTTTAATGATTACCGGTACCTTTTCAAGACCCGCAAGTCCAGAGGCTTTGTATCTTCGTTCACCGGCAATTATTTCGTATTTTTCCCCTAATCGGCGTACGATTAATGGTTGTATTACACCGTGCTGTCTTATAGACTCAGCCAAATCGTTTAATTCTTTTTCGTCGAAGTGTTTTCTTGGTTGAAAACGATTAGGAAGAATGTCATCTAAATACACGTTAAAAATTTCGTTGTTCACATTAACGCACCCCTTTATCTTATTCTTTATATTATCATAACCTTTTTTAATCTTTTTTACAATGGCTTTTTCTTTATTTGAGAATAATTTCTTGGATATTTTGAGTTTGTTTTTGACACTTTTTTAACTTTGATTAACATTCTTTTTTCATTTGTAATTGGTAGATTTATTTCTTTTACTTTTTCTATTTCTGAGTTTAGAGTTTTTAGTGCATTTGTGGCTTCGTTAAGGTTTTCGTTTTTCGCTTTCATAATTAGCATATGTCCATTTATTTTTAGCATTGGAACTCCAAGTTCCAATAAAATTGGAGTTGAGGCAACAGCTCTTGCTGTTATAAAGTCAAAAGTTTCAATATTTTTTTTTGCAAAGTCTTCTGCTCTCTCGTTATATACTGAGATTTTTTCTAATTTTAAATCATTTATTACTTTTTCTAGAAATATTGTTCTTTTTTTTAGGCTATCTACAAGAGTTATTTTCAGGTCGGGAAATGCTATTTTTAAGACTATTCCAGGAAATCCCGCTCCACTCCCCATATCACATAAACTTTTTGGTCCAGAAAGGTTTTCTAATGTTGCTAGAGTTAGAGAGTCATAAAAGTGTTTTAAATATACTTCTTCTTTTTCGGTTATTCTAGTCAAATTGTGAATCTTATTATATTCAATTATCTTTTCATAATATATTTCTAGTTGATTTAATTGTTTTTTGCTCAAGTTAATGTTTATGTTTTTTAAGTTTTCAAGCAGTTTTTCTTGATTCATCTTTTTCACCTTTCTTCAAATATATCATTAAGATAGATATGTCCGCAGGATTTACACCACTTATTCTTGTTGCTTGAGCTAGAGTTTCTGGTATCACTTCATTTAGTTTTTGTCTTGCTTCGGAGGCTAAGTTTTTAATTTCATTATAGTTTATATTTTTAGGAATTTTCTTTTTTTCT
>NZ_JBFLKT010000113.1:0-2910 GCF_040883305.1 Lutibacter sp. | reverse complement strand
GGGAACGTTTAGGTGAAAACGGCTTACAATGGCCAATAAATGAAGATGGAACCGACACTAAAATGCTTCATATTGATGGACATTTCAAAAAAGGAATAGGAACTTTTCATCATTTCGATTTTGAGGAAACACCTGAAATTATTTCTCACGGAAAAAAATATCCCTTTATCTTAACAACTGGTCGTGAATTAGAACATTACAATTCTGGAACAATGACTAGAAGAACTGATAATCAACTTATTTTAGCAAAAGATATTTTAGAAGTCCATCCAAGAGATGCAAGAGAAAAAGGAATAAAAGACCTAGAAACTGTTCGTATCTTTTCTGACAGAGGAAGCGTTCATATTCCAATAAAATACTCTAAAAACGTAAAAAGAGGTGTTTTAAGAACTACTTTCCATCAACCTGAAGTATTTATAAATATAATTACAGGAAGTATTGGAGATAAAGAAACAATGACACCTGAATATAAAGTTGTTGCAGTTGATTTTGAACGAATACCAAATTAATTTTATGCAAACTTTAAATTACGAAGGTCTTTTAATAAATAACGGAGATACTAAAAAAATAAAAGATGCTTTAGTTGTTGAAGCAGCCTTACAAATAAACATTAATAAGGAGCCATATACCGTGGTAATGAGAACTCCTGGTGATGATTTTGAACTTATTCGTGGTTTATTATATGCTGAAGATATTTATAAACGTGAAACTAATTTAATTTTTGAAGTTGTTGAAAAACGAGAAAATGGTTTTTCAATAATAAATGTTACTATTCCAAAAAAACTTATTGGAAAAGGTTATTTAAATAAAAGAACATTACTTTCTGTTTCTTCCTGTGGGATTTGTGGTAAACAAAAATTAGAAGATATTTCAATAAATGGAAACAAACTAAAAAGTAATAGTAAATTTGATTTTCATAAAATTGAATTTATGTTTGAAGAAATGAAAAAACAGCAAGATACTTTTGAACTTTCGGGAGGATCACACGCGGCTACACTATTTGATAAAAATTACAAACTTTTAACTATTAAGGAAGATATTGGTCGCCATAATGCTGTTGACAAGGTTATTGGAGATTTACTAATAAACAACTCTTTAAACAAAGTTAATTGTATGTTGGTTAGCGGACGCGTTTCTTATGAAATCATTTCAAAAGCTTTTATAGCCAAAATACCTTATGTTATTGCTGTTTCAGCCTGTTCAAGTTTATCCGTAGATTTTGCAAAAGAATTTGGGATTTGCTTAATTGGCTTTTCACGAGGTAAAAAAGCAACCCTCTACTCTTAACAATCAAACAAACTACGCGTTTTTAATAATAAATTACTTATTTTGTGTAATATTTTGCATATATGAAGATTTTTTATATTTTTGCATTAGTAAGAGCGTCCCTATAGTTACAAATTTTTACGGAGAGGATTTGTAATTCGCTGATTATTACGACAAATAAACTATTTCTGTTGAATAATAATTCAGTTTTGCTTTTAATAATCTCCAAAATAAAAGTTTTAATTACTAAAATTTAAGACTATTTCACCTTTTATATTTAACAGGTAAGCCCTTTAAATTAAAGGAAAATAAGTCTTTTTTATCTCATTATTTTTAAATTTTAAAAAAATAATGCAGGTAATTTTTTGTTTATACGTAAGTTTTATTCTAAATTTGAGGTTCTTACTAATCATTTAATTCTTACAAAAAATGAAAAAATTAAAATTAATTTTCGGATTGCTACTTGTAGCAGGTTTTTTTGCTGCAATAGCATTAAGCAACACATCAACTGATGACCAAGCTATTAAAAAAAGAGGTCAAATGTATATTCCTACAAAAGGATAAAACCAAAATTTAATACATTAAGTTATCAGACTTAACATATACCACAATAGAATACTATTGTGGTTTTCTAGTTGCTTTTATTTTGTGATCGTAATTAATTAACTATATTTGTTTGAAAGAATAGTTAATATAAGAATGCTAAAAACTAATAAAAAATCATCTTTACTTATTGGAAGTATTATTGTGTTTTTAATTATTATAACACCATATTTACTTTACTTTTATCAATCAGTGCCTATAAATTATCCTAATGATCCAGATTTCCCCGAAGACTGGGAAACTATTTTTGGTGTAATTAAGGCTGGTTACTATGTAAAAGCAAGTAACTACATCTATTATTTCTTTTCTAAATTTGTTCCCTTATTGCTTTTATTTATTTGGTTTATAACCAACAAGCATTGGTGGGTTCATGCAATTGCAATTCCTATTTCAGTCTATCTCTTTCAATTAATAGCAGTAAT
This sequence comes from Lutibacter sp., assembly GCF_040883305.1. Taxonomy (GTDB): domain Bacteria; phylum Bacteroidota; class Bacteroidia; order Flavobacteriales; family Flavobacteriaceae; genus Lutibacter. Next base: position 619 of record NZ_JBFLKT010000113.1, on the reverse strand, counting down.
AAATGACAGTGTGGATTATGTTGATGAAGTAGAATTTATCTATACTGTTCCAATAGCGGTTATAGTTATAACCATATTGTATTTTATAAGAGGTAAAATGGCTATTTACATACAAGCTGTAGATTTGAAAAAGGAAATGGACGATAATATGAAAGATCCACAAAAAATAGAATAATTTATTTCTAAACTGGCATCTTTATTTATTCCTAAAACAAATTTATTATTTAATTTGCATTAACGATTTAATAGCTGCTGGAATTTCAGATTTTATTCGCTCATATATGGGTGCTACTGAAAGCCATAATATTGAAATTAAAGATAATCTCGTATAAATAACAAAATCTAATTTCCAATCACCAAATTTATCTAGTACAAAAGTTATAATTATTGGTCTCCTTAAAGAAATAATTGCTTTCATATATTGAGAAAGACATAAATAACAAGATGGCTTCTCTTTTGAAGAAACTACAAGTAATAAAGGTATTCTGCTAACTGAATAATTGTATTTCCAATTGCATAATAAAGGGCAATAGCAACCCTATAAAATTGACTAAAAACCTACTAAATTGGAGAATAAATAAATAAATAGCCTAGAAGTATAAATTGGGCTAGAGAATCT
>NZ_JBFLKT010000008.1:0-10839 GCF_040883305.1 Lutibacter sp. | reverse complement strand
TTAATAGTACTAGAGCGTTATTTTGATATATTTTACTCCTATTGACACTTATTTTACATTTATTTGACACTTTACAGAAATATAATATCTACTATTGTTTGTGTTGAATACAGCAATTGTAAAAATTTAATTATGAAGAAAAACTTAATCCTTGCAATGTTATTGATAGTTACACTATCAAATGCTGCCTGTTCACAAACACAGGTCAAAAATAATGCAACAAGTAAAGCTGAAAAAATAAATAAATTAGTTGGAATATATTCAGATTATGAGATGTTTAGTGGTACAATTTTAGTGGCCGATCAAGGGAAAATTATTTATAAAAACGCTTTTGGAATGGCTAATATGGAATGGGATATTCCTAACAAAGTAACTACTAAATTTCAAATAGCTTCTATGACAAAATCTTTTACGGCACTTTTAGTGATGCAATTAGTTGCTGAAAATAAATTGGATTTACACGCACCTATTTCGACCTATCTTAAGGGTTATCCGAAAGTAAATGGGGATCAAATTACAATTCATCACCTACTTACACACTCAGCTGGAATTGGTCGTGATGCATCAAACCAAGAAAAATACAATTCACCTGAAGCCATGGTTCATCAATTTGCAAATGAACCACTTCAATTTAAACCTGGTGAGCGTTTTGAGTACAGTAATTCAGGTTATACGCTTTTGGGTTACATTTTAGAAACCCTTACAAAAAAGTCTTATGAGGAGCTATTACAAGAAAGGATTTTTAAACCTTTAAAGATGAAAAACTCTGGGTTTTATAGGCATAGACCACTAATTAAAAATATGGCATCTGGTTATTACAGAAATTTCGGGGAATACTATGACAATGATAATTCAGATGAGACAACAGCTTATGCTGCTGGAGCTATCTATGCTTCAGTAGAAGATCTATTTCTTTGGGATCAAGCATTGAATTCAGAAACGCTTTTACCCAGAAAATATTTGGATTTAATGTTCAAAAAACACATTGTTGATGTCAATGCGCATTATGGGTATGGCTGGGCACTTAGAGATAAACCAGTTGGTACAACTTCAGAAAAGGTAAAAACCATTGGTCATAGTGGCTCTATAGGCGGTTTTCGTTCAATGTATACCAGAATTCCGTCTCGCAATGCTTCAATTATAATCTTAAATAATACCAGTCATTCCTTTCGTAATTCTCTAACAACTGCAATAACAGGGATATTATATGATAAACCTTATGATTTACCTTTAATTCCTTTAGCTAAATTTATGGTTAAAACAATCGAAAATAAAGGAATTGATGAAGGTATTCAATTTTATAAAAAAAATAAAGATTCACCAAAATACCATGCAAGCGAACAAGAACTTGTTGTTGCAGGTTACAAATTTTTACATGCAGAAAACCCTAAAGATGCAGCTAAAATTTTTAAGTTAGCTACTGAAGTGTTTCCAGATAGAGACAATCCCTTCGATAGTTATGCAGAAGCACTTATGACTCTAGGGAAAAATGATAAGGCAATTGCCAATTATAAAAAGTCTTTAGAACTAAATCCAAATAATAATAATGCCATTAAAATGCTCAAAAAATTGAGTGTTTCATACAGTACCGATCTTTTAAAAACTAAAGATTCCTGGGGAAAAGAGTTATTTGCTATCCCTTTACATTTTGCAAAAAACATTAAACTAAAAGGCTTTGAAGATGCTAGATTTCCAAAAGGTTGGAATGACACTAAAAATCCTAGTTTTTGGACTTACGCGTTTGCATGGAAAGTTAATATTGAAAAAGAATTAACAATAATTAAAGTAGAAGATTATTTAAAAAAGTATTACGATGGTTTATTGGAAAGTATTAATAAAGAAAAAGGACTTGTATTGCCAAAAACTACCGTGGAAATTACAAAAACTAAAGAAGGAAGTTTTATTGGAAAAGTAACCATTTACGATACTTTTATAACTAGAAAACCATTAGTATTAAACTTTAGGATTGAACAAACATTTTGCGAAGAGAGTAACAAGTCAATTATATTGTTTAGAATTTCGCCTAAAAACTTTGAGCACGCTGTTTGGACCAATTTGATGGAAATAAAAGTATTAAAAAATAATTGCGATTAATAAACAAGGTGCAATTTTTCAATAAAGAATTGTTATGTTGTGTTTTATAATAGTTTCCAAAAGCATTTTTAAAGACTTTTTATAATAGTTTGTAACAACTATCTTTGATGATAAAATAATTTTTATGAGTTTTTATCAGCAAATTGCGTCTTATTATCATCATATTTTTAAAATCAATGTAAATCAAGTTGATTTTATTAAGACAAAAATTCCAGAAAGTGATTCTAGCCTTTTAGATATTGGGTGCGGCATTGGAACGCTTTCTTTTGAACTGACTAAATATTACAAGAATGTACTAGGAATTGATATGGACGCTGAAATGATACGAGTAGCTTCAAAAAATAAGCAAACGGAGTTAAAATCTGTTGAATTTCAACAAATAAGTATGCTAAAACTAGAAGACTCTATTGATGAAAATTCGATAGATGGTATCGTTTGTTTTGGAAATACTTTGGTTCATTTGAATTCGTTAGAGGAAATAGCAGATTTTTTACAACAATCAAAAACGGTGCTTAAACCAAAGGGGAAATTGTTGCTTCAAATAGTCAATTATGATAAAATTCTTACAAAAAACATTAAACAGTTACCTATTTTAGAAAATGATGAAATTCTATTTGAACGAAATTATTATTATCGAGAATTAGAAAATAAAATTGATTTTAATACACGTTTAACGGTAAAAGCAACCCAACAAATAATTGAAAACAGTATAGAGTTGTTACCATTATTAAAAAAAGAATTATCATATCTATTAAATGAAGCTGGTTTTAACAATTGCAACTACTATGGCAATTTTAAACAAGAATCGTATGCTATTGAAAGTCCTGCGTTAATTATAGAGTCTTGGTAAGCCTAATTATTTTTTTAAAAAGTCATTTATGATAAAAGGAAAAAAGATCTTATTTGTTATCCTGTTAGTGTGTGTTTTTAATACAAAAGCAACTACAAATCCTTTTATACGGATAGATTCCAGTAGTTTGTCCAAATCTAAAGTACTAATTGAGAATGGAACAGCTTCTGAACAAACACTTGCAGCTTATAAAAAACTAATTCAAAACGCTGATAAATTACTTACGATTAAAAACCCCACAGTTATCGATAAAACCGTACTTCCTCCAACCAGGAATAAGCACGATTATTTGAGTCTTAGCAGGTATTGGTGGCCAAATCCTGAAACAGCAGATGGATTACCTTGGGTGCGACAAGATGGAAATACCAACCCAGAAACACAAACAGATGCCGTTGATAGAAAAAGATTGGGTTTTATGGGAACTGGAGTTTGGAAGCTTAGTTTAGCGTACTATTTTACAAATAATGAAAAATATGCCCAAAAAGCAGTTAGCATGATTGAAACTTGGTTTTTAAATCCAGAAACCCTTATGAATCCGCACTTAGAATTTGCACAAAGTGTCCCTGGGAATTCGAATAAAAGAGCAACAGGTATTTTAGATGGCCGATCAATAGTTATGTATGTTCCAGATGCCATTAACTTACTTTCAAAATCTAACTATTGGAGTGAAAATCATCAGACAAAAATAACAGCGTGGTTCACCGATTATTTAAATTGGTTGACAAAAAGTAAACTTGGTATTAAAGGAAGTAAGCAAAAAAATAATCATGTTTCGTGGTATCGTTTTCAAGTAGCTGCCTTAGCCCTTTATTTAGATGATAAACCACTAGTAAAAGAAATGGTTGAATTGGCTCAAAATAGTCTGGAAGAAATGTTAAATAACGAAGGCGGGCAAACACATGAGCTGGCTAGAACAAAGTCATTTTCCTATAGTTGTTTCAATTTACAGGCATTAACAAATATTGCAGAAATAGGTAATAGAATTGGTATGCACATGTGGTATTACAAATCTGAAAATAAAAAAAGTTTAACATTAGCCATAAATTATTTAACCCCTGTTATTGAAGGTGAAAAATGGAGACATAACACTTTAAAGGCTATTGATGTATCTGATTTAGTTCCAATACTTTCGCAATCAGCAGCTAATTATAAGACTAATGAATTCAAAAATCTATTATCAAAAGTTGTAAAAATTATTGATAAAAATAATCAAAATGATAAAATTCAGGAGTTTTGGTTGTTAAATAGTATTCACCTTTAAAGAATTCATTTATTTGCTTTCCTCCTTTTTTTTTATTTTTTAACACACGTATTTGATAAAAATGATAAAAGAAAATTAAGGTTAAAAACTTTCTTTAAATTGATTGCCGAATAATTTGTACATTAATACTCAAAATTAACGGGTTTATTTTAATGGATAATCAAACTAAAACAATTAAAAAATTTGGGACTTTTGGAGGTGTCTTTACACCTACTTTGCTTACCATATTAGGTGTTATTATGTACCTACGGATGGGTTGGGTTGTTGGAAACGCCGGACTTTTAGGTGCGTGGTTAATCATAATTATTTCTTTTTTAATTACGCTTTGTACGGCACTTTCTATGTCTGCAATTACCACAAATATTAGAATAGGAGCTGGTGGTGCCTATGCCCTAGTTTCGCAAGCTTTAGGCTTAGAAGTTGGTGGTAGTTTGGGAATTCCACGTTACATTTCTCAAGGGTTGGCTGTTACCATGTATATTTTTGGTTTTAGAGAAGGTTGGTTAGGCGTTTTTCCTGAGCATAATGCGTTTTTGGTAGATATCATCGTTTTTGTAGTACTTTTTACAATTGCTTATATTAGTGCTAATCTGGCAATTAAAACTCAGTTTATTATTTTAGGAATTATTGCATTATCAATAGTTTCAATAATTATTGCAGCATACGATGGTTCTATGACAATTCCTACGAGTGAAGCTTTAAGTTGGGGCTCATTTAAAGGTTCTGTTGAAAATGGATTTAGTGGTAGTAATTTTTGGATTGTTTTTGCTGTCTTTTTTCCAGCTGCTACTGGAATTATGGCTGGTGCAAATATGTCTGGAGAATTAAAAAACCCAAAACAAAGTATTCCTACTGGAACACTTTGGGCAATTGGTGTCAGTTTTGTTATTTATATACTTTTAGCATTTTGGATCTCAAGAAGTGCCACTGAAGAAGAATTACTAAATAATTACTATATCATGGTAGAAAAAGCTTATGTGGGGCCTGTAATCATTGCTGGAATTCTAGGAGCAACATTTTCTTCAGCATTGGCATCCATAATAGGTTCATCTCGCATTTTATTTGCTATGGGTGAACATAAAGTTTTACCGTATTCAAAATTTTTAGCTGGACAAAGTACTAATGGACAACCAAGAAATGCCATGTTAGTAACCGGAATATTAATTTTCTTAACACTACTATTAAGAAATTTAAATGCGGTTGCGCCTTTGGTAACACTGTTCTTTTTAATTACTTATGCTATGATTAATATTGTGGTTATTATTGAACAAAATCTTGGATTAATTAGTTATCGTCCTGTATTTAAAATACATAGATGGGTGCCTTGGTTCGGACTTATTTCATCTGTTTTTACAATGTTTATAATAAACCCAACAATTAGCTTACTTTCAATTACAATTGTATTGGCAGTGTATTGGTATTTATCCAGACAAAATTTAGAAACTCCTTTTGAAGACGTGCGATCTGGATTATTTGTTTCATTTGCAGAATGGGCTGCCAAACATACTTGGGGAATGAAAAAAATGCAGCAACGCGCCTGGAAAGCTAATTTAATGGTTCCTGTAAGAGATGTTAATGGTTTAAAAGGAACTTTTCAATTTTTGCGAAATATTGCCAAACCGAAAGGCTCCATAAAACTTTTAGGAATTGAACCTTTTTCTGAAACGAGTACATTAGCTGAAGAATTAGAAGCAATTTCTACTTCGTTTAGGCAAAAGGAAGTGTTTTCATCATCTTCAGTTATTCATACAGGTGAATTTGCGAAAGGGATAAATTATGGAAGTCAAGCGCTTCAAGGTGCTTTTTTTAAACCCAATATTGTCTTTTTAAATATGCAAGATCACGATGATTATGAAAATGAATTAAGACCTGTAATGAAAGAATCAATTAGACTTCAAATTGGAGTTTTACTCTATTTATCGCATCCAACGGCATTATTAGGCCAACGAAATACAATCAATGTTTGGATAAGTGACAGACAGAATAATTGGGATTTGGGTTGGGATATTGGTAATCTGGATCTTTCATTATTAGTTGCTTACAAACTTAAAATGAATTGGGGAGCACGCATTAGATTAATTACTGTAATTACAGATTCTAATGAAGAAAATAATGCCAAAGAATTTTTGAGTTCTTTAATAAATTTAGCGCGATTACCAGAAACTTTGACTGAAGTTTACATTGGAGATTTTAATTCAATCATAATGAAGGCTCCACCTGCTGATCTAAATATATTTGGAATGCATGAAGATTTAGAATTTGGGTTTGTGAAAGAAATGTCAGAAAAAACAAAAAGCACCTGCCTATTTGTTAAAGACTCTGGACACGAAAGTATTTTGGCATAAATTTAAAAAAGTTACAAACCCTTTATAATTAAATTATTAAATGTTTTAATTGCTATTGTTTAAAGTAAAAACTAGTTGTTTTTTTCTTCATTTTTAAATTGATAAATGCTCAATTAGAATATTTTTTAGTCATTTTATATAAAAATTAACATTTTATCAAACCAAATTATAGTTTAAAGCCTTATTTTATGAGGAGATTTTATTTTATGCTCAACAAAAAATTTAACATTTTATGTGTCAAAAAAATAAATATATTTGATATCAAATTTTAAACCTTTAACAATCTAAATGAAAACAAATCAATTACTTATAGTTTTACTATACTTTTTTACTTTTTCACTATTGTCACAAAATGAATTGCCAATACATCAAAATAATTTAAAATTAATACCTTTAAAAAGCTTGTCCAATTCTTCACTCCAAACAAACTTAGAAAAGGAATTAAATTTGAATCCAAAATGGAAATCATTAATGTCACAAAACAGAATGGCTGTTGGTGTGATTGATTTGAGCAATCCAAAAATTACAAAATATGCAAGCATAAATGGAAACCATATGATGTATGCTGCAAGTTTACCAAAAATATCTATTTTATTAGCAGCAATGGATGCGATTGAAAAAGGAGAACTTATAGAAACTGAAGAAGTTACTAATGATATGAAAATAATGATTAGTAAATCTAGTAACCAAGCGGCTACTAGAATGATTGATAGATTAGGTTACGACAAAATTGCAAGTGTAATGACCCATGAAAAATATGAATTATATAATAAAGAAGATGGCGGCGGTCTTTGGGTTGGAAAACGCTATGGCGGTGGTGGAGATACTAATAGAGAACCGATTTTAAATTTAAGTCATGCTGCAAGTGTTGACCAAGTTTGTAAGTATTATTACTTACTAGCTAATGGAAAGTTAGTTAATCCTGAGCGTTCAAAGCAAATGTTAGATATTATGGAAAACCCTGCCCTTCACCATAAGTTTGTGAATACGCTAGACCAAATTGCTCCAAATGCTAGATTATTCAGAAAATCTGGATCTTGGAAGAATTTCCATTCCGATTCAATATTAGTTTGGGGTAAAGACCCTAAAAGAAGGTACATTCTTGTTGCTCTAATAGATGATGAAAGTGGAGAACAGATAATTAGAAGTTTAGTAAAACCTATTGAAAAAGTACTTAAAAAAACAACTGTCAGAGCTTAAAAATGTATCATAAAAAAAAGAAAACCATCCCTATTTTATAAAATAAGGATGGTTTTCTTTTAAATAGATTCAATATCTTTATCAAATAGGTATTAAATTTAACATGTAATTATTTATCATTGGAATACACCCTGTTAACTAAGTTAACAGTGAAGACAAGTAATAAACTTTTTAAATGTTTAAAATTATTTCGCTAAAAAAATATATTCTAAAAGCTTTTGATCTAAAAGAAGATGAGCTAAAAAAGACGTTGTTATTACAGTTAAATATTTTTTTGCTTATTACTACATTACTTATTGTTAAACCAACTATAAATTCTCTTTTTTTATCGGAACTTACATCTTCAGCTTTACCATTAGGATATGTTTTAACTGCAATTATGGCTATTATAGGCTCTTATTTCTACGATAAAATTTTAGAAAAGAAACCATTAAATAAGGTTATAGAAGGAACATTATTAGGAGCTGTAATTTCTTTAATTATTTTTGGAATTGCGTTTACTATTAATATTGCTGGGGGACTACTTTTATACATTCCATACATCTGGGTTGCTATTTTTGGTTTATTAACAGCTTCTCAATTTTGGATTTTAGCAAATCTTGTATATAATGTTAGAGAAGCAAAACGGGTTTTTGGCTTTATTGGTGCAGGTGCAATTGCTGGTGGAATTTTTGGAGGTTACTTAACTTCACTTTTAGCAACTTTTATAAAAACCGAAAGCTTATTATTTGTAGCTGCAATTTTACTAGCAGGTTGTTTACCTATCACTAAATACATTTGGAGAAATGAGGTGGTTAAACTAAACTCATTTCAAGTATCCTTTAGGTCAAATCCAAAAGAAGAATCCCCTTTTAAATTAATAAAACAATCAAAATTGCTTAGTTTAATTGCCATTGTAATAGGTTTAAGTGTTTTGGTTGCTAAATTAGTGGACTATCAATACAGTGATTATGCTTCAAAATTTATTGAAGATCCAGAAAAATTAACAGCATTTTTCGGATTTTGGTTTTCAACATTAAGTGTTATTTCCCTTTTAGTTCAATTGTTTTTAACCCAACGAATTGTTGGTACATTTGGCGTTGGAAAATCATTGTTATGGCTGCCATCTGGAATTTTAATTGGATCCTTTTTATTACTTTTCACCCCACAATTATGGGTAATAATTGCTATTAAAGTTGTTGATGGAAGTTTAAAACAATCTGTAAATAAGGCAGCAACCGAATTACTTTCAATTCCAATTCCAATTGATATTAAAAAGAAAACAAAGACATTTACAGATGTTGTTGTTGATAGTATTGCAACAGGTTTGGCAGGTTTTATTTTGATATTTTTCATCAATGGTTTAAACATTTCATCAACCTCAATAAGTTTAATAATTATTACTTTAATTTCGGTTTGGATTTATTATATATATCACCTTAGAAAAGAATATATTATTTCATTTAAAGATTTATTGGAAACTTCTCATTCCAAAAAGGAAAAAGCAGCAAAAAAAGAAATACCAGTTACTTCAATTATTGAAACTGTAAAAAAAGTTTTTGAAAATGGTTCTGAAAGCCAGATTATCCATATGCTTCAAAAAACGTTAGAAGCAAAAGATGATCGATTTTTTTATTCAATAAAAAAATTATTAAATCACGATTCAACAAAGGTAAGAGCATTGGCAATCGAAAATCTATATTATTTAAAAACAGAAAACCTATGCATTCAAATAGAATCAATGATTTATGATAAAGACCAGCAAATAACCACAGATGCTTTTAGATATTTATTAAAACACTACGATAAAGATTCAATTGAGATTTTTGATAAATACCTAAATGTTAATGATATAACAATAGCAAATGCCGCGTTAGTTGGCCTGTCTCTCGAATTAAGGAACAATCATGTATCTCAAGAACGCTTTAGTTTAGAAAATAGATTAAGACAAGCTTTAGTGCAATGGCAATTTATGAATTCCGAAGAAGAAAAAATGAATAAAATGCTAGCCATTATAGAAGCAATAGGAAATTCAAAATCAGTAAATTTTTATGACATTTTACAAGAACAATTGACATCTAAAAGTCTAAAATTACAAATTACAGCCATTCTAAGCGCTGCTAAAACTCTTGATCAACAATTTATCGATTTAATTATAGATCATTTATCTGGCAAAGATACTAGAAAAACAGCTATTGACGCGCTATATAGTTATGGTGTGCCAATTATAGATATTTTAGTAAAAAAAGTATATAAAGAAACTATTGATATAGAAGATGCCACTCATGTAATTGCTGTTATTGAAAAATTCGCTTCTCAAAAAGCGATAACTGCACTAAAAAAATTAACAGATGGAACAGAACATTCTGTCAAAATAGAAGCTATAGAAGCTTTAAAAAGATTAAAATGGAAATACCCAAATTTATACATAAAAGATAGGTTTATAGTTGATAAAATTTTAGATGAATGTTTTTTATATCAAAACACGCTTTCAATTATTCATTCTCAAATTGTAATTGAATATAAACAGAAAGGTTTGTTAGAAGAAAATATTGAAATAACAAAAGCCCGAAACGGGTTGATTCACCTATTAGAACAGCGATTAGACAGGCAATTGCAGCGTATGTTTAGATTTTTAGGAATTAAATACCCACCAAATGACGTGGAACCGATACTAAACATTATTTTAACAGGAAAGGAAGAACAACGGTTACATGCAATAGAATTTTTAGATAATATTTTAAATATTCAACTTAAAAAGGAGTTAATTCCAATAGCTGAATCTATTTTGGTCGAAACTATTTCTGCTGAAAAAATAAAAAAACTGAACTTACAAGTTTATAGTGAAGCTGAATGTTATACCACTTTATTAGAAAGAAAAGACAGTAAATTAAAACTCGCCGTATTGTATTTAATTGAAAAAACCAACGATTCAAAATATAAACCGCTGGTTCAATTAGTTATAAATGATATTAATGAAAATGTTAGGAATAAAGCCTCAGAAATACTTTCTGGAGCTTCTTAAATTTACTTATTTATTAGTTTATCTATACTTCCTGCCAAATACATATGATCACTGGCAGAATTTTTACGCAACACATTGGTCATTA
>NZ_JBFLKT010000112.1:0-9784 GCF_040883305.1 Lutibacter sp. | reverse complement strand
TTGAATCCTGTCGAGGTCACACTGAATATCAAGCTCTTATAGAAATATAAGAGCTTTTTTATTCTTAATGTCACACGCTATCATCTATTTAAGTTAGTTCACTTTTACTGGAATAACTTATTGATTTTCGGGTTTTGAAAATAATATTCTAAATCAACTTTCCAGTTGTACTTTTCATTAGCTTCTAAAATTAGCAATCCGTTTTTATTATTAAAACTATTTGGAGCGCAAGTCATAGGTTCAATGGCAATACAATTTCTTGTTTCTGGTGTATATACTTGTAAAAAAGTATTAGGTTTTATTGAAGAAAAATCAATATTAACGTTATATGTATCTGTTTTTAATGAAGTATTCGATACTTCTGTGATACAGCAATCGTCTAAAAAAATATCTTTAATTAGTAATGGAGTTTTAAACTTTAAAGGAGTTTCTTCTGTCGGAATCATATTTTTATCGACCAAATATTGTGTTTTAGCTTTAAAATTTAATGTGCTATCACCTAAATTTGGGACTTTAAAATAGGGATGCCATCCAATTCCAAATGGAAAAGCAGATTTTCCTTCATTTAAAACTTCAAAATCTAAACTTACTTTGTTTTTTGTAAAAGTGTACGTAAGCCCTAAGTTATATGGAAAAGGAAACCCTTCTGTACTTCCGTTATATTTATAGTTAAAAACTATTTTGGCATTTTCTTTTGAAGTAAATGTTTCTGTTACAATAAAACTTTGATTAAAAACAAACCCATGAAGGCGATTGTTTAAAGCAGGTTCGTTAATTTCTAAGATATAATTGGTGTTTTTAAATTCAAATTTTCCACCGGAAATTCTATTAGGAAAAGGAAATAATATAGCAGAATTATACTTGTTTTTATAGGTTTTTAAGCCATTATCATCGGCTGAAATTCCATCTATTAAATCAATTTTATTACAATTTAATTTTTGTAAAGATGCTCCAAGATTTGGAAATATACTACTTTCAAAATGTAGATCTTTATTTGAAATAATAACTTCATTTAGAAGTGGGTTTTCGTTTTTTGCAATTGTAATTTTATACATTAATTATGGGTATTATTATTTTTAGGTGCTCTTTTTGCGTCTTTTAGGGATTTATTTAACATCCATTCTAACTGTCCATTCGTTGAACGAAATTCATCTGCAGCCCATTTTTCAATTGCTTTGAGCATGTCTTCATTTATTCTTAGTGCAAATGCTTTTTTCTTAGGCATAATTTATTTTAAATCTTTTACAAAGGTGCTTATTTTATCTGAAAAATTTGTCATAATAGGTAGATTTGGATTGCTATAAGATTCCATATTTTCAGTTAAATCGCCATTTATTTCTTTAAAAATATGATTCATATTTTCAACAATAAATAATTCAGAATTTTCTGCAGCTTTGTGCAATAGTTCGGCGTCAATATTTTTTACCTGAATATCTTTTGAACCATTAATTATTAATATTGGTATATTTAATTTTGCTATTTCTATTTGTGGATTATACTTAATCCAAGAAATTAAAAAAGGTTGTACTTGTTTGTTGAAAAGAGTCATTAACATTGGGTTAAATTCTTCAACAGTATTTCCCTTTTTTAATTCTGATACAATTTTTTGGGTATCTTCTTTTAAAAACGGCGCTTGTAGCTCAATTTGTTCTACAAAAATTACATCTAAAGTTCTTCCTGCTCCTTCTAAAGAAATAAATGCATCCGCATTGTTTTTTGCAGCAATCAGTCCAACCAAACTTCCTTGACTATGTCCAGCAACAATAATTTTTGAATATTTTTTGGTGATTCTAAAATAGTCAATTATGCTTTTTGCTTCATTAATAAATGTTTCAAAAGTAAGTGCATCCACTTTTTCTTTGTCATCTTTTGTAAAAGAAAGCACACTTTTGTCAAATCTGTAAGTTGCTATTTTTTCATTTGCTAATGCTTCAGCTAAATATTTTAACGAATTATTTTTTGTCATTGCACTATTTCCATCTCTGTCAGTTGGTCCAGAGCCTGGAATTAATATAACCAGAGGATGTTTTTCGGAAGAACGAGACGTTATTAAACTACCATTTATAGTTACCGAATTTGTTGGAATACTAATTTCAATTTCTGTATAACTTTTTTCTTGTGCTAAAGTTACAGATGATATAAAAAGTATTAAAAATGAAAATATTTTATAATTCATTACGTGTATATTTGTGTTTGTAAGTTTCTAGAACTCGTTTAATTTCTTCCTTTTTTTGTGTACCAATAAGGATTTTTTCACCATTTTTAAGTTTTAATTGTAAGCCTATAGATCCTTTTGTTGTATATGCTTTTCCTGTATTTTTTCTAAAACTACCTTTTATTCCCCAGCCTCCAAATTCTGAAATTGGATTGTAGTTTCTAATATAACATTCAGAAATATTCGACCAGTCAATATTTTTATACGAAACCTGAAAAGGATAGAATTTATATTTAATTCCGGTTTCATCAATTTTTGTTTGAAGTTTAAGAACTAAAAAAAGAATAATTACCAGAACTAGTATTAATAAACCTATAGAAGCTGCAATGTAATCACCTAAACTATTATCAATATTTTTTTTCCATTCGTTTAATATTGAGAAAATTACAACTATTAAGCTAACAGATAAGCCTAAATACACTAAGGATTGATTAAATTTCTGTTCTTCAAAAAAAACTTTCATAAAATAAAAATTAATAGATTAAAGAATTTATTTTTTATTTTTAGATTGATTCACAAAAGCTGCGGAAAAAACAATTCCTATTCCAATGCCTATTGCAATATTGTTTAAAGCAACTCCTATAGCTGTTCCTATTGCAATTCCAATTGCTATTCCTTTTGAAGATTTTGTTAGTTTTTCCATCACCTATTTTTATCTCGTTCTAAAACTGCTTTTGAAATATTTCCAGTTTGTCCATAACCTACACTTTTTACTTGCCATCCCTGTGAAGCATATTTATTAAATAAATCTTCAAAAGTAGCGTCTTTATAGGACCATATACTTTTAGGTTTTATAATTTTATATTCTTTCATATATTTAAATTTTAAATAAAAAATGATGTATAAATTAAACTACAAATTAATAAAGTAATATATATTAAAAATGCAAATATTTTAATGATTTAAGGTTCCGGCATTTACAATGGGAGTAGCGTCTTTGTCAGAACAAAGAACTACCATTAAATTGCTTACCATAGCGGCTTTTCTTTCTTCATCTAATTCAACAACATTATTTTTACTTAATTTATCTAATGCCATTTCTACCATACTTACAGCACCTTCAACTATTTTGTGGCGTGCTGCAATTATTGCAGTTGCTTGCTGGCGTTTTAACATTGCACTTGCAATTTCTTGAGCATAAGCTAAATAACCAATTCGGGCTTCTAAAACCTCAATGCCTGCCATATCTAAACGCTCTGCAAGTTCTTTTTCTAACGCTTCACTTACTTCATTTACACTTGCTCTTAACGTAATTTCCTCTATTTGACCATCGTCTTCAAAATTGTCATACGGATATAAACTTGCTAATTTTCTCACAGCTGCATCGGATTGCACTCTCACAAAATTTTCATAATTATCTACATCAAAAGCAGCTTTAAAAGTATCTTTTACTTTCCAAACAGCAATAGTGCTAATCATAATTGGGTTTCCTAATTTGTCATTAACTTTAACACGTTCGCTATCAAAATTGCTGGCTCTTAAAGAAATGCCTCTTTTTTTATAAAAAGGATTTGCCCAATAAAAACCATTTTCTTTTATGGTTCCTATGTATTTTCCAAATAGTAATAAAACTTTTGAAGTATTTGGATTTACTAGTATAAAACCAGGAATAATAGTGAGGCTTAAAACGATTGCAGGAATTATTAAAAATGGATTTTCTTGAGTAATTCCAAAAATAATTGCTGCTAAAAATATGAATAACATAATAAGCATTAAATAGCCACTCGGAACTTTTATTGTTTTTTCTTGTGTCATGATAGTTGATTTAAAATGATATTAAAATGATAGTATAAAGATATATATATTATTTTAATATTTACAAGTTTTTAACAAACTTTATTTTTATCTTTGATGAAAAATAATAAGAAATGAAATCAATAAAATTTAATTGTATACTGCTTGTGTTCTTAGTGACTTTTTCTTCTTTAAGTGCTGCCAATCCAGATTGGGGAGCAACAGGACACAGAACTATTGGTAAAATTGCTGAAGATTATTTAAAAGGTAAAACTAAAAGAAAAATTGCTGAAATATTAAATGGAGAAAGTTTAGCCCTGGTTTCAACTTTTGGAGATGATATAAAATCTGATGACCGTTATAAAAATTTTAATACGTGGCATTATGTAAATATGCCATTTGGAGTTAAATATGAAGATTCTGAAAAAAATTCGAATGGAGATTTAGTTGCAGGAATTGAAAAATGTAAAAAAGTTATTTTAGACGGAAACGCAAGCAAAGAAGATAAAGTTTTTTATTTAAAAATGTTAGTGCATTTAATTGGTGATTTGCATCAGCCAATGCATGTGGGAAGGGCAGAAGACAAAGGAGGTAACGATATACAAGTAAGATGGTTTAATAATGGAACAAACCTTCATAGAGTTTGGGATTCGGATATGATAAACCATTTTAATATGACGTATACAGAATTGGCAGATAATGCAAATTCTATTTCAAAAGAACAATTAAAATATTTACAAAAAGGAACTATTGCAGATTGGGCCAATGAAACGCAACAACACGCAATTAAAGTGTATGCATCTGTAAAAATCGGTGAAAAATTAAGATACAGATATATGTATGATAATTTTGATTTGGCTAGAAATCAATTGCAAATTGGAGGTATTAGATTGGCTAAAGTCTTGAATGATTTGTTTTCGTAATTAGTCACAAGTTTAAAAGTTTACGATGTCTGATCAGAATCGAAGTCATTATTTTGAATTGAATTAAAGTTTGAAGGTTAGAAAGTTTTAATGAAAACGTTCTTAAGCCTTCTTATGTTTGATTTTTTACGTTTCATTAAAAAATGTTATACTGCTACAAATTATAAGTATTCCAACGTCTCTTTTCTCTTGCTAAAAGTGAATTGAATTTTTGGGGAACATCAATTTTTATAGTTGTTTGTAAAAAGGATTTAGGATGTAGGAATTTAATTTCAGAAGCACATAAAAATAAACCTTTTCCTTTATGAATGGTTTCCGTATTTCCATAAAGTTTATCTCCTAAAATAGGGTGCCCAATATTGGACATATGGATTCTTATTTGATGCGTTCTTCCTGTTCTTGGAAAAGCTTTTAAGCAAGTTAATTCTTTATATTTTAAGGATTTAACAACCTTAATTATTTCAAAACTAGTTTCGGAAGGTTTGTTTTCTATAGGAAAATTTATGATACAGTCTTTAAGAACCTCACCAATAACAATTGTGCAGTATTTTTTTTTGATAGTTTGATTTTCAAATTGTTTACCAAGTTCTATTTGAGCTGTTTTAGTTTTTGCAATTAATAAAATTCCTGAAGTTTGGTTGTCTAACCTATGCACAGGAGTTGGTATAAAAAGTGCATCGGGTTGTGTGCTTTTTCTTAAATTGTGAGGTAATGCGTTTGCAATAGTCTTAAATTTGTTACCACTTACTGTAATTCCTGCAGGTTTATTAATAATGGCAATATGGTCATCCTCAAAAATAATTTCTAAATTATAGGCATATACTTTTTGTTGCTTGTTTGGATCTTCAATTAATTCTAAAATCTGGCCAGCATTTACCCAAGTTGCGGTTTGTGCAATTTCTCCATTCGCTAATACTCTTCCAAGTTTTATTGCTTTTTTAACGCCGCTATTTGATGGAATATAGACTTTAAAAACTTTAGGAGCATACTCTTGCAGCCTAATTTTTTCAATACCTTTTGGTACAATATGAGAATGTAGTGTATTAATAATTTTAAGTTTTAGTCTATTAAATTTTGTTGGTTGGTATAATAAAGACGCTACTAAAACATAAAAGTTACATTAAACTTATTATAGAAGTATTAATTTAATGTTAAAAGGTTTATTTATAATAGATTTTGATCATAAAGAATTTCTAAAATTTCTTTATAATCAAAAGATAATTGGAGCTTATTTGCTTCAGAAAAAGAAAACCAATTATAATCAATTACTTCCATTTCTTGAATTTTAATCTCACCAGACCAACTTCCTAAAAAACGATAGTATTTTTTTTCTTGCCAAATACCTGTTTTTATAATTTTTGTAGGAATAAAATCTAAATTACATTCTTCTTTTACTTCTCGTATTGCATTTTGTTCAGCAGTTTCTCCTTTTTCAGCCCTTCCTCCAGGGCAACCCCAATATCCAGAGTATCTTTCTGTATAATTTGAACGTTTAAGTAATAGTATTTTTTTGTTTTGTAAAATAATGCCAGAAGCTGCTAAAACCATAATTAAATTTAATAATGAAGTACTCCTAAAGTAGCATTTTGTCCTGTTCCAAGAGCCCATTCTTTTGAAGAAATAAGGTTTCCATTGGCATCATATAAATTTAATTCAGCAGTATTTGGTCCAGATAAACCTTGGTTTAATGCTTGAAAATCTATTCTATTATATCCTTTATTTAAGGTAATATAATACACATAATAATTGGCTTTTAATCCAATATTATCACTTACCACTTGCTCGTTTACTAAAATTCGAATCCTATCACCATCAACATAACTATAATCTCTACACTCAACTTTTACAGTTTTTGTATTACTTCTTACAGTACCTAAACTATAATTACTTTTAAGCTTTGTATGTGTTACATCTTTGTTATTCCAATATTTTTTTCCAATAATATCGTTATCTTCAGGTAAATTTTCTAATAAAAAATTTGAATTAGAATTTGGCTTTGTTTCATTTAATTTCTTATTAATTGCAGCTGTATTTAACTGTTTATTTATGTTAAGATCAAGTTGGGTTTTTGGATTTATGAGATTTTTTTTGGTTACTGCTTTTAACTGATTTGTGCTTTTTGTAGCATTTATTTCTGAATCAATTTTCTTGATTTTAATAGTGTCTGTTTGTGAAAAAACAGCATTAGTGGCGCTGTAAATTAACGAAAGGCTAATAAATATTTTTAATGAAATCTTCATATTTAGATTTTAACTCAAACACTAACAAAAAAAATGCCAATAATTATATTTAGTTAGTTTGAAAGCAAAAATAACAAAAAAAGCCTCAACAACTGTTAAGGCTTTTCTAAAGTTTGTACAACTTTTATTTTACCATTTGAAAACTACGTTTAATAAACTTAGTTAATTCTTCACCGTGTAAAAGTCCTTGAGATAGTTTTGCTAAATCAAAAGCTTGTTGAATTAAACGTTCTTGTTTCTTTTTAGTTTTGGTATTTAAAATTTCACCAACCAATTCGTTATTTGTATTTACAACCAAATTGTACATTTCTGGAAAATTACCCATTCCCATCATTCCTCCACCACCAGTAGCTTGCATTTCTTTCATTCTACGTATAAATTCTGGCTGTGTAATCATAAACGGATTTGCATTAGAATCCATTGCTTCCAATTGTACTGTGTACGTTTCTTTTGGAATTGCACCTTCAATAATCGGTTTTAATGTTTCTTTTTCTTCGTCAGAAAGTTTACTTAATTGTTCTTCATCCTTTTTAATAAGGTTGTCGATATGATCACCATCAACTCTTGTAAACTGGATATTTTCTTTACTTCCTTCTAATTTTTGAATTAGGTGCGAAACTATTGGAGAATCTAATAATAAAACTTGGTATCCTTTTTCTTTAGCAGCATCAATATAACTGTGTTGCGATTTAACATCTGAAGCATATAAAATTACAGTTTTATCATCTTTATCAGTTTGTGCGGGCTTTATTTCTTCTAGCAATTCTTCAAAAGTAAAATACTCATTATCTACTGTTGGATACAATGCAAATTTGTCAGATTTTTCGAAGAATTTCTCTTCTGAAAGCATTCCGTATTCTATAATAACTTTAATATCGTCCCATTTTTCTTCAAAAGCTTTACGATCGTTTTTAAATAAACTTATTAGTTTATCCGCAACTTTACGAGTTATATAACTCGCTATTTTTTTAACAGCTCCATCAGCTTGTAAATACGATCTGGAAACGTTTAAAGGGATATCTGGTGAATCTATAACTCCACGAAGCATTTGTAAAAAGTCTGGTACAATTCCTTCAACATTATCTGTTACAAATACTTGATTTTGATAGAGTTGTATTTTGTCTTTTGTTGGGTCAACACTTTTACTCAACTTAGGGAAATATAAAATTCCAGTTAAATTAAATGGATAATCTACATTTAAATGTATGTTGAATAAAGGTTCTTCAAATTGCATTGGATACAATTCTCTGTAAAAAGATTTGTAATCTTCATCTGTTAAATCACTTGGGCTTTTTGTCCAAGCCGGAGTAGGATTGTTTACAATATTATCTACTGTAATTGTTTCGGGTTTTGCATCTTCTGCAGCACCTTCCGGTAATGGTAAATTTTCTTCACGTGTTCCAAATTTAATTGGAATAGGCATAAACTTGTTATACTTATTTAAAAGTTCGTTTATTTTACTTTCTTCTAAAAACTCTAAAGAATCATCATCTATATGTAAAACAATTTCAGTTCCTCTTTCGGTTCTGTCAGTTTCTTCTAAAGTATATTTTGGACTTCCATCGCATTCCCAACGAACAGCTTTTGAACCTTCAATAAATGATTTGGTAAAAATTTCAACCTTACTTGCTACCATAAAAGAAGAGTAGAAACCTAATCCGAAATGACCAATAATACCAGAATCTTCAACTTTGTCTTTGTATTTTTCAACAAATTCTTCAGCTCCAGAAAAAGCGACTTGGTTAATGTATTTCTCAACTTCTTCACCAGTCATACCAACTCCTTGGTCAATAATTCTAATTTCCTTTTTCTCTTTATCAACTTTTATTTCAATAATTGGATTTCCAATATCGCCTTTAATTTCTCCTAAAGTCGATAAATGTTTTAGTTTTAAAGTTGCATCCGTTGCATTCGAAATTAATTCACGTAAAAATATTTCGTGATCAGAATACAAGAATTTTTTAATAATAGGAAAAATGTTCTCTGCAGTTACATTAATATTTCCAGTTGCCATATTTTTATATTTTTTAAATTTAATTTTATAGTATTGTGATAGTCAAAAAAAATACCAAACTAATTTGAGTGACAAACTGGCACTTTTAGAATGTTAATTTAAATTTATGTTTTAAATTGTGGCTAATTAATTATTAATGTAAATGAAGGAATTTGACTACGATTATGTAATTATTGGAAGCGGTTTTGGAGGTTCGGTAAGTGCCTTACGATTGTCTGAAAAAGGCTATAAAGTGTTAGTTATTGAAAAAGGAAGATGGTTTAAAAGTGAAGATTTTCCAAAAACAAACTGGAATCTAAAAAAGTGGATTTGGGAACCTAAATTAGGTTTGAAAGGTTTTTTTAAAATGACATTTTTAAATCACGTTTCTGTTCTCTCAGGAGTTGGAGTAGGTGGAGGCTCCTTAACATATGCTAATACCTTACCCGTTCCAAAACAACATTTTTTTAATTCTGGAAGTTGGGCAACATTAAATAATTGGGAGGTAGTTTTAAAACCATTTTACTCAAAAGCTTATCAAATGTTAGGCGCAGCAAACAATCCAAAATTATATGAAGCAGATTTGGCTATTAAAAAACTTGCAAAAAATATTGGAAAAGAAGATAGTTTTGAAGCTACAAAAGTGGCGGTCTATTTTGGTGAAGCAGGCAAAACAGTA
>NZ_JBFLKT010000111.1:0-7487 GCF_040883305.1 Lutibacter sp. | reverse complement strand
TTTAAAACCTTTTAATTTAGAATCTTTTATACATTGTTCTAAGTGGTTTGTATATAATGAATAAGGTTCGATTTTTGGGTGTCCAACAATTTCTAGTGGTTGTGATGTTCCCCTACCTTCACTCAAATTAGTTCCTTCAAATAAAACTGTAGTAGGAAATGTGCAAGCGCTTTCTGATCGGGCAAGATTAGGTGAAGGTAAAATCCATGGCAATTTTGTGTCTTCAAAAAACATTTCGCGCTTCCAATTAAGCATTTTTATTACTTTAATGTTTGTTTTTTCTTTTGCCCATAACCTTTGATGCATTAAAGCAACTTCTCCAATGGTCATTCCATGTCTCATTGGAATAGGGTGGAGGCCTACAAATGATTCAAATTCTTTTTCTAAAATATTACCTTCAACGTCTATACCATTTATTGGGTTTGGACGATCAAGTATAATTACTTCAATATTGTTATTTGAGCATTTTTCAAGTAAAAGAGTTAGTGTATAAATATAAGTATAAACTCTACAACCAACATCTTGTAAATCAATAAATAAATGATCTAGTCCTTCAAGCATTTTATCTGTAGGAACTCGTGTTTCAGAATAAAGTGAGTATACTGGAATTTTAAAATATGGATGCATAGAATGATCTGTTTCAATCATATTGTCTTGAGCATCAGTTGAAAAACCATGTTGAGGTCCGAAAACTTTTATAAATCTAGAGTTAAATATTTCTTTGAATTTTATAATAGCATGTGATAATGTTGAATCAACGGATGCATTATGACAAAGTAAACCAACATTTCCTTTAAATGTTTTTTGAAGCTCTTTATCGTTTATAAACACATCTAAACCTGTATGTACTTTCATATTCTTTATTGAAATTTAATTATTTCGATTCTCGGTTTTTAGTTTTATTTAGGGCAACATATAGTTGCCCTAAATAAATATTAACCAAATAACTAACTTAAAACTATATTATTTATATGGATGGATCTGTTGGGGTATTAGGATTATTTTCTCTTTCTATGCTTGGGTACGGATAATAATTTCTGTTTCTTTCATTTGTTGTATTTGATTCTGAAGGAACCACAAAACCAGGGTGAAATCTTTTGCTATCCCCAAATCTCAATCCAGTTAAAAATAATTCAATACATCTATTTTTATATATTTCTTCCAAAATATCGGACTGACTTGTTTCATTTCCAGTCCAAGCGCCAAGATTGGCATTTACGCCTAGAGGGTCGTCATTTTTTTGCCGTACTAAATTTAACTGTGTAACAGCTTCGGTTAATTGACTTTGTCTGGCATAAGCTTCAGCTTTGTTTAGTAGTATTTCACCGTGAAGATAAATAGGAATTGAGGATGTACTAGTTTCAAAAAAACCAAGCATTTCACTTAATGCTTGTCCACCTGCATCTAAATTAGCAAAACCAGCATCTGCACCTAAATAGAAATCAATACGACCATCTCCAACTTCAGGAATATACGTACCTAATAAACCAAAATTACTTTGTGGATTTAAATCCGCTGAATTTACTGTTCGATTCCAAATAGGGTTTTGGTTGTTAGCATCATAAACCCACATAGAGTTTGTAGTGTCTCCATCGTTTAATACTGCATTTGCTGCATTTATTGATTCGGTATAATTACCAGCCAATAAGTAATATCTTGAAAGGAATGCATTTATTGTTTTTTGTAAACTTATTTGCGACCAAAGAACTGTAGATTCAAATTCATTAGACATTGGAGTTGATGCTAATTCATCATTTGCTTCTTCTAATAAACTAATACAGTTTGCTAATACGGTTGCTCTATCGCTAAATTCTGCAGCGCCATCTGCTGAGTTATCTATAGGTGCTTGTTCAAACATTTGAATAAGAGAACCTAAGCACATTGCTTTAAATAAATTTCCATAGGCTAAAAGACCACTTCTTGTACCTCCAGAAAGTTCAACTGAATTGGCTCCTTCAATCAATGATTCAGCCATTCCTTTAGCTCTTATGAGGTTTACCCAAGGGTTTGTAATCCCTCCGCTCTCACTTGGTAATTCGGCACCTCCTTTAGCAAGCTCATTAATATTTAAAAAAGTATTTGTTACTCCTAATTCTCTTGTGGTAATTCCTGGAGCCTCAATTACTTGTCTTAATGCTATAACAGAATAGTATTGTCTAATTCCGGTTGCTAATGCAAAGAGTCCTTCCTTTGTGCCTAGTACAACATCCTCGGTTGGATTGTTTGGGTTTTCAAAGTCGGTGTCGCAAGCAGTAAATATACTACTGCTAATAAGCAAAGCACCTATAATTGTATATATTTTTATGTTTTTCATTTTATTATATTTTAATTTTAATACTTAAAAAGTAGCTACTACACCAAATTTAATTACACTTGGTATTGGAACAAGTCCCATAATACCTCCTCTTGCTCCATTGCTTTGTCCATCCATATTTACTTCAGGGTCATAGCCAGAGAAGTTATCTATTGAAAATAGATTACGTCCAGTAATAGAAAATTTAACACTACTAACTCCTTTTAAAGGGTCTTTTAATAGATAAGAAGTTGATACCTCTCTAAGTTTAATATAAGATCCGTCTTCTACATAAGATTCTGCAATACCAAATTTAGCTGCTCCAGTTCCTCTTACACTTTCGCCTCTTAATTCACTTGCCGTTGCAGGTCCACCTCCAAAACGATAGAACATACGTGTATCCCAACTTAAAACATCTACACCTTGAACAGCATCAAACTGCATTCTAAAAGAAAAGTTTTTATATTTAATTTCATTTGTTAAAGAAGCTATAAAGTCTGGATTTGGATCTCCTATTACTTTGCTTAATGACGATCCAGTTGGCTGGCCTGAGGCATCTCTTTCAGGCACCGGATTTCCATTTGTATCATAAGATCCTTTTTCTCTTTGAGGAAGTCCTCCAGGAGTTAAAAGAAGGCTTCCATCGTTATTTCTTGCATAAAAACCTTGATAAAAGACACCTAAAGGTTGTCCATTCTTAGCAACTGAAAATCCAAAATTCCCAATACCAAATTGCTCACCTTCAATATCATTTACTTCATTTTTATTTGTAGAAAAAGTACCAGTAACTGACCAACTAAAATCAGTTGTTTGTAATGGTATTGCTGTAATTAATGCCTCAAATCCATTGTTTGTCATAGTTCCAATATTTTCAACTCTAGAACTAAAACCAGTTGTAGGAGATAGTGTTCTTGCTAATAAAAGATCTTCAATATCTTGTTTATAATATGTAAGTTCTACACCTATTTTATTATTAAATAGCCCAAAGTCAACACCAAACTCTATTTCAGTTTGTCTTTCAGGTTTTAAATCAGCATTACCTAATTCTGTAGGGGCAATTAATCCAGAAGTTCCATCAATGCTAATAGCTGAATAGTTTGATAATCTATCAAAAGGACCTATTGCAGTTAGGTTTCCAGCTTGACCCCAAGCAGCTCTAATTTTAAAACTATTAATTGAGTTGCCTAAACTATTTTTCCAAAAATCTTCTTCTGATATTAAATAAGACATACTTGTTTTTGGATAAAATTGGTTTCTTTCATCTTTACCAAATACTGAAGAACCATCTAATCTAATTGCTCCAGTAAGATAGAGTTTATTGTTTATACCAAATGTTTGTTGTAAAAATCCTCCCCAAAATGTTCTTTCACTTCTACTTTCATTTGTAGTAATTGAGGCAGCCCCATCAGTAGTTTTTACTCCTAAAGCTAAACCACTTCCAGAAATAGATCTTAATTTTGTTTTATCTGATTGCCAAGAAAATCCGGTAGTAGTTGTAGATTTTATATTATCATTAATGTCTTTGTCAAATGAAGCATTTAAATCACTATTTATTTGTTTTGTGCTAATTGTAGATGTTGTTGCTCTACCTAATGCAATAGTAGTAGTACCAATTGGAATATATGAGTTTCCTATAGATTCCGAATTGTCATAACCTAGTATGTAATTTACTTTTAGTCCATTTACAGGCGTTAAATTTAGTTGTAAATCGCTAATTGTTCTATTATTTTCTTGAGTGAAATCAAATGTTTCAATATATTCCAAAATATTTGGATAAAATGTCATAGTTGGATAATTACCATCTGCATCAGCGTTTGGGTCTATTGTATTATTTGTAAACAGTATTGTTGGTAAAATACCTGCAACATAACCTCCGTTTGGTTGATCTTGACTTTTACTAGTTGAAAAGTATGTACCAAAAGAAGCAGAAGCCCATTCATTAATAGCTTGGTTAATTCTAACTCTACCACCTTGTCTTTCAAAATTTGTGCTTTTAAGAATTCCATCATTTTGTAAATATGAAAAAGAAGCAAAATAGTTTGTGTTTTCTTTTCCTCCGGACATAGAAACATAATTATCAGTTCCTGTTGAATTATCAAAAACCATATCCTGATAGTCATATCTCGTAGTGGGTACTTTTTCAAGATTTGTTATATCGCTTGATGCCCATTCAAAAGGTTCATCATTATAATCACGTTTTTTTCTTAATGAATTAAAGTTTATGCTACTAGAAACTGTAATTATTGGTTCTCCAGATTGTCCTTTTTTGGTAAAAATTTGCACAACACCATTACTTGCTCTAGATCCATAAATTGCCGCCGCCGCCGCACCTTTTATTACTTCTATTCTATCTATATCTTGTGGACTAATGTCTGACATTCTATTTTGAACTACACTACTAGTACCTAAAACATCGGTAGAGTTATTATTAACAATTACACCATCAATAATATATAAAGGGTCAGAACTACCATTAACGGTACTTGCACTTCTTAACCGAACACTAATACCACCAGCTGGATCACCTGAATTTTGAGATACTTGAATCCCTGCCAATTTTCCTGAAAGTCCTGCTGTTATATCTACGGAACCAGCTTCAGCAATTTCCATACCTTTAACGCTGGAGATTGTATTACCTAGTTGCTTTTTGGCAGTTAATGCACCTACTCCAGTTATAACTATTTCATCTAGCCCTAGAATATCTAAATTCATGATAACATTATGAACTACTTCTGCATTGTTTGTTAAAGTAACTTTAACTTCTTTTGTTGTTAAACCGAGTGACCTAAAAACAAGAATGTAATTACCTACATTTAAATTAGCTTTTAAATTATAATTTCCATCAAAATCGGTAATTTCTCCAATACTTGTATTTTTAATTTGTACACTAACACCAGGGGCTGGTTCGCCAATATTATCGGTTACGTTTCCTTTTAGTGTATACGCTGTATTTTGAGCTTGTACAGATAAGCCCAACATAATGAGCATAAAAAAACTGCTCATAAATCGAAATCTCTTAAAAAAAGAGTGGTTTTCATTTGTTTTGTTCATAAAAATGGTTTTTAAATAATAATAGATTATTCAAAAGTAATATTTTTTTTTATAAAACGTTAACAAATAGTTAAGAAAACGCAAAAAATAACAGATAAAAACGCATAAAAACGCATAAAAATAATTTTATTTAAGTTTTTAAAGGATTTTGACTCCCTTTTCTTTGAACGGAGTAAAGATTTCATTTTTTGAACTCAAGTCAGTAATAAGTGTATTTATTCTGGTTATTGGAGTAACGGGGTATCTTTTTACTTCATTGATTTTATTGCTCGTACATAATACAATTACTTTTTCGCTCGCTTCAATCATACATTTTTTAATGTGAGAAACTTCCCAGTTAGGTTCGGTCATTCCGTTTGTAACATTAATGCCTCCAGTCCCCATAAAACATAAATCGGCTCTTAATTGGGAGATTGATGAAACAACATCTAATCCAACAGTAACTTGTGCGGGTTTGTTCAATTTTCCTCCAATAAAAATAATTTCTAAAGAAGGATGTTCTGTGAGTTGAAGCGCAATTGGAAGACTATAAGTATAAATAGTTGCATTTATATCAGCTGGAATTATTTTAGCAAGTTGTAAATTTGTTGTGCTACCGCTCATAATTATTACTTGTCCATCTTTTATTAGTCTTACAGCCTTTTTGGCAATACTATTTTTTTCTTTTAAGTTTGAGAACTTCCTCTCTTCGTAGGGTGGTGCTTTAGTATCTATTGGGAGCGCTCCTCCATGAACTTTTTTGATAAGTCTTTTTGCGGATAGTTCATTTAAATCTCTTCTTATGGTGTCTTCAGAAACCTGCAACTCAATGCTTAGATCTGCTGATAAAACTTTTCTGTTTAGTTTAATCTTGTCTAATATAAGGTGTTGTCTTTCTTCTTTTAGCATATCATTTCATTAATTTATTATGTAAAAGTAATACAAATATGTAACTTTTTGTTTATGTGAAATGTCTTTTGTTTTTAATTGATTAAAGGTAAATGTTTTTAAATATTTAAGTGAAATTGCATTTTAAAGCGGTTTTATGCATTCTTATTTAAAAGATTAAATATGGATATTATTTAATTAATTGTATTAGTTAATTTTTCTAAATCACTCTTAGTATGGTTTGCTGTAATTACAATTCTATTCATAAAATTTTCATAAGTAGGATATCTAAATCTAGCGATAATTATGTTGTTTTGTAATAACTTTTCATGTAATACATCACTTGTTGAATAAATTACAGGATATTTTTTATTGAATTGAAAGTTGTTGTTGGGTTTTAAAATACGCTCTAAAAAGTCTAAGTTATTAAAAAGCTTTTTTCGTTGATTTTTATAAAGATTATCACTTTTAAGAAAAGCTTCTAAATAAGCTGGGTTTGCTCCAGAAGATGATATAAATATTGGTTCAGCTCTAATTTTTTCAATAAAATACTTATCTCCAGCAATAATTCCACCAGAAAGACCAATAGCTTTACCTAGTGATGAAATTAAAATTTTTTGACTAATTTTTTCAGATTTTATTGAAGAAAAGAATCCATTTCCATGCTTTCCAATTATCCCTAAACTATGAGATTCATCAATTACTAATGTTATTTTTTTTTGTGGTGAAATTTCATCTAAAAAATCAAACGAAGTTGGTTTAGTTTCTAAAGCCAAAATAGCATCAGCAGTAATTACAATATCTTCTGAACTATTATTTCGTAATAGTGGATTTATTTTTCCATCTAAAAATAAAGGCAAGCTATTAGAATGTAAAATTGCTGGGTGCGTTTTTGGATAATGAAAGAATTTTACCGTAGATTTAGATAAATAATCAATTACCATTTTACCAGCTAAAGTTCCAGATGAAATAGTTAGGCTAGCTTCAGTTTCTAAAAAATTTGAAAAATAGCTTTCAGCTTTATCATAAATTGCTAATTTTATATTAGCATTTCTTGAGCTTCCATAAAATGTTCCCCATTTTTTTAAACCTTCAAAAATATGTTCTTGAAATTTTTTATTAGAAGCCATTCCTAAATATGAAGTCCCTCCAAAATATAAATAAGGTTCTTTGTTTACAGAAATTTTTCTGTTTGGAAATTCATTAACAATCATTTTTATTTGGTTAAAGTAATTCCAGTTCCGTTTAAATCACTGTATTTAATAATTCCATCTTT
>NZ_JBFLKT010000110.1:0-3115 GCF_040883305.1 Lutibacter sp. | reverse complement strand
TTTTAAATAAATTTAAAATAAAACTTTTTTTTTGCCATATTCTTTTTAAAATAGGTTAATTTTCTTTTTTGATTTATTTTAAAAACGACTGTTTAATCCATTAAAAAACTTATAAAAATGAATGCTTTTACTTTGAAAGAAAATGAGAGATTCAAACATTTTATTAAACTAAAACACCCCCAAATTGGAGGCGTTTTAGTTTTTTATTATTTCATGAAATATTAATTTGGTTGATTAAAAGGATAACTCATTTGGTTAACACAATTTAATATTTCTCTCTTTTCTCTATTATCAATTAGTCTGTATTTAAATTTCCAATTATTTACAATAAAATACATTTTACTTCTAAATCTATTTGTTCTGCGTTGGTCTGAAACATCTTCCATTGAATTTACCAAATTGATTACGTCTTGTATTTCATCGTTCATAAACGTTCCTCGTTTTATTTGTTGATTCTTCACACCTAATTTGCAATTTAAGTCTAAATATTTATATCTATTTGAACGCGGATGTCTGTCTTTTTCATCTACTATTCCATCATTGTCATCATCTTCATCACAGGCATCTCCCATTTGATCGTAATCCCAGTCTTCTTGATTTGGGTTGTAACCATCAGGGCAGTTGTCGTTTAAATCACTTATTCCATCATCATCAGAGTCGCAAGTGGCATAAAAGAAATTATCTAAAGCAACATTTTGCCATCCATTGTATTCTTCATGAACTTTTAAAACAATTTGAGTAATAGGTTCTTCAGATTTTATTCCTAAAAACTGTCCACCAACGGCATCAATTTCTGTTGAACTTAGCAAGCCTGAAGTTCCATAAGTCTCAATAATAACATATGGGTAATTTAATACATACAATTTCATACTTACGTTTAAAACATCTGTGGCGCGAAATCTAATATGCATTTCAGGTTTACCATAACCCCAAGATATTATTACATCTGAATTATGTCCCATTTGAGCTAAATAATCTTTAGTTGCAAAATTCAAATGATTATTAAATGGACCTACTGTAGAAAAAGACTCAAAATCAACATTTGGAATTAAATCACCTGGCTCATATCCAATATTATAGTCGTTTGTAAACTCATTAAATACACCCCAATGAGATGTGTTGTTATATCCTCTAGGGCTCTCAAAATTATTAAAATTTTCAAACTGGCTTAAATCTCCACAAGTATTTTCAGTAAATAATGTTTTACGTGAAAAATATTCTATACCAGTATCTTCTCTACCTTGCAAGTTTTTATTAAGAACTCTATCTGTTTTGAACATTTCTAGGTTTGCCATTTCATCACCCATAGTTAATGCCTCTGAATCCTGAATCTCTTCTAATGCGTTTACCTCAATTATTTCATTAGTTTCTTGTTCACAACTTACAATAAATAGCAATGTTATTGCCATAAAAGCAAGTATTTTAAATTTTTTCATAATAGTTGTTTTAGTTAATAATTTTTAAGGTAGCAATATAGAATTTTATTTTATAAAACAAATACGTAGTACTACGTAGTGCATCCGTTTTTTTGTTAAAATATTAGTGTTTTGAATTAAAACTTTTTTTCTTTTTATAAAAAAATAGCAAAAATCATTTTGGTTAAATGATTAGAATCATTAGTTGTGCTGTTCCATATCATTGTATTCATATATTTATATTATTACTTTTTCACCATTATTATAATCAAAATAATTGGTTATGGGAAATAATAATTCAATACGAAAATTTCTTTTATTATGTCTTCTTTTTTCCTTCATAAATTTTTGTTCTAAAGATATCGCCACTATTTCTAGTTATACTTTTTTAGAATGCTATAACGGCACTGTTTGGATCGACAACACCTCTTTCAAAGATGAAATAACCTATATTAGGTTTTTAAATAATTCAAATACAATTTTAGAAGTTTTCAACAAGTTTTTACCCACAAAAAAAGATTGCTTTTATAACTATTATATAAATCAATCTTGGGGCGAAATAGACATTATTGAAAATACGGTAAATACGTTGCGATTTCTAATTTTACCACCTGATTGGGAATTAAATACAGTAGCATTTACATTCAAAAAAACAGTTGAAACACTTAACCTTACTTTTTGTATTTATGATGAAAACGGTATTCTATTAGAAACTACAGAAAGTGTTTTAATTAAATCAAATGTAGATGTTGATAAACTACCTATTTGCAATTTGGACTAATTTTTATTTTACAAAAATAACAACTATTTCTAGGAGAAGTTTACTTTAGTGCACAATATGGGGTTATAAAAAACCCTCTAAAGCTGGGTGCTCAGAGGGAAAATTGCTATGAAAAAGATGTAGATAATTAAATCTACCTTACAAAGGTAACTTAAGTAGCATAATTAAAATGTGATATAAATCACTCCTCTAATTTTTTATTCAAACTCATAAAAAAGCTTGCATTTCTGTAAGCTTTATATATTGCTAGGTTATGAAGAATACTCGTAAAAAAACCTTCTACATTTCTGTAAAAGAAATAATGTTCTAATTTTTATTGTTTTCATTTTTGATTAAATTTTAAAATGGTACACCCAACTGTGTACCTTATTGTTGATGATTTGGAAATTATTAACTTCATCAAAAAAAGAAGTGTAGTCTAATCAGTAGTTTGTTAAAACATCAAGCATAAAAAAATCCTACTATTTCTAGTAGGATTTACTTTGGTGGGCAATGAGGTATTAATCAAAGTGTTCCTCAGCTAACCCCTATATAATGCAAATCTTAGACATTAAAAAAAGAGCTATATTGTTTTAACTCTTAAATAGTTTTGGTTATTTATTCTATTAAATTCAAGTTAAGAATTTATTTTTTAAAACGTAATAAAGACCATTTAATCTTTTGTTTTTCAGTAAATTAACTCCTCTTTTAATTAGCTAAATCAAATATAATACTCTATCTTTTAACTTTATTACTAACTTTAAAACATTTTATTATGAAAAAATTACTATTATTATCAGGAATGTTAATGTTTCTTATTACGTCTTGTAGTAAAGACAATGTCTTATCTGTCGACGAATTAAACAATGATTTTAACAAGGAGGTTCAATTAAAAGGAATAACTCACCAAAAAAAAGGAATAATTCACCATGTCTCTGTT
>NZ_JBFLKT010000109.1:0-10026 GCF_040883305.1 Lutibacter sp. | reverse complement strand
GCAATTGTATTGGCACAAATATCACCCACAATTTCGAGCACTTTTTCATATGAATCAATAGCATCTTCATGATTCAATGGCGCATAATCAAACTTTTCAGATTGTTCAAAATTTTCTTCTTTTAACTTTACAACCTTTTTTAATATTGGATCTTTTAAATGAAATTTAAAATCCGGAGTGTCTTTGAAAAAATTATCCATTTTTTTCTATTTTATTAATAGAGTTTTTTAACTCTTTATTTTTAATCTATTTAGCGTTCTCCTTGTAATATTTAATCATTTTAGGAAGAACAACTCCTAAATCGCCGGTAATTACATAATCTGCAAGAGCATTAATTGGTGCATCTGGATCATTATTTATAGAGATTATCATAGATGCATCTTGCATACCCGCAGTATGTTGAATTGCCCCTGAAATACCTGCTGCAATATATAATTTTGGTCTAACTGTTGTTCCTGTTTGTCCAATTTGTCGATTATGATCAATAAATCCGGCATCTACAGCAGCTCTTGAACCTCCAACTTCACCTCCCAAAATAT
Source organism: Lutibacter sp. (assembly GCF_040883305.1). Taxonomy (GTDB): domain Bacteria; phylum Bacteroidota; class Bacteroidia; order Flavobacteriales; family Flavobacteriaceae; genus Lutibacter. The sequence goes on along the minus strand of NZ_JBFLKT010000109.1, from coordinate 9,487 downwards.
TTGCTAAATTTCTAAGCAAGTCGAAATTTTCTTTTGAACCAACACCGTATCCACCAGCCACAATAATAGGGGCGTCTTTTAAATTTACACCTGACTCCTCAATATGACGTTCAATAACCTCAACAACAAAATCTTCATCATTTAAAACTTCATTTGCATTTATTTTAAATATTTCTGTTTTATAATTTACATCAACAACTTCTTTTTTCATTACACCTTCCCTAACTGTTGCCATTTGAGGGTGCATATCCCAATTTATAATGTTTGCCATAATACTTCCTCCAAATGCTGGACGAATTGCATACAACAAATCAGTATATTCTTTTTTTTCTTTTTTCACAAAATGGTCTCCAATATCTAATATAGTTGTGTCGGCTGTTAATCCACAATTTAATTTGGATGCCAAACGCGGTGCTAAATCTCTACCAACAGAGGTTGCTCCAAACAATACAATTTGAGGATCTTGTTCTTTTAATACTTTATGAGCTAAAGCAGCATGTGGTAAAGTTCTGTAAGGTTCTAATCTTGAATCATCAGAAATAAATAATTTATCAACGCCATAAGGTGAAATTTGACTTTCAATTCCGTCTAAGTCTTTTCCAAAAAGCATTGCGTCTAGCGGGCATCCTAACTTTTGAGCTAATCGTTTTCCTGCTGATAATAACTCCTGACTTATTTCTGCTACTTCTTTATTTTCTACTTCGCAATAAACAAATACACTTTTCATTTTATTCATTTTAAGTTATATCAACTACCCAATGGTGTGATGTTTAATTAATTCTTTAATCATTCCTTCTATATCACTATCTGAATCTGTTAATACCTTAGATTCATTCGCAGTTAATACAATGCTCGAAACACTTTTAACTTTAGTTGGCGAACCTGCTAAACCGATTTTTGTTTCATCCGCTTCAATATCTTCAACACTCCATTCTGGAATCACCAAATAAGGTCTTTTTTTATGCAATTCCTCTAGCACAGGGTCTCCTTTTCTCATCTCTGTATTTGTTCTTGCATATTTGTATTTCATAACATTTTTAGCATGTCTTGATCTACATTCTTGAGAAGAACCATGAACTGTCATTAGACAAGGATATGGGGCTGAAACTACCTCAACACCATTCTCTAACCTTCTTCTTGCAATTATTTTATCATCACTTATTTCTAAAACTTCTTCAACATAAGTTACTTGAGGAATGTTTAATTTATCGGCACATTGCGGACCAACTTGCGCTGTATCTCCATCTATAGCTTGCCTACCACCAACTATTAAATCATAATCAGCTATTTTTTTTATTGCTTGAACAATGGTATAACTAGTTGCTAAGGTATCGGCACCTCCAAAACGTCTATCGGAAATCATAATTCCATCATCAACACCACGATAATATCCTTCACGAATAATATCTGCAGCTTTTTGTGGTCCCATTGTTAATATGGTTACATGAGTTCCAGGAATACGATCTTTTATATTTAATGCTAGTTCCAGTGCGTGTAAATCATCTGGATTAAAAACGGTTGCTAGCTTACCTCTATTTACAGTGCCATCTGGTTTCATGGCATCAGGACCCACGTGGCGTGTGTCCGGCACTTGCTTTGCAAGCACTACAATTTTAAGTGGTCTCATAGAATAATATTACTTGTATTTTTTTGATTGTCTAAAAATAATGCAATTATTTCACGAAAACGATGACAATACTCATACTTCTAAAATTTAAGTTTGAGGACTGTTTAAATTTTAGAACGAAAAAAGCGATGATTTATAAAAATCATCGCTTTTTTAATATCTAAATAAGTTTTGAACTTACTTTTTATCTTTCATTATTCATTATTCAGTCGCTTTATCTTCTTCTTGCTGAAAATCTTCCATAAAACTATCCATAATAGCCGTACTTACTCCCATATTTGAAAAACCACCATCGTGAAATAAATTTTGTAGCGTCACTTTTTTCGTTAAATCTGAGAACATTGAAATTGTGTAATCCGCACATTCTAATGCAGTTGCATTTCCAAGAGGCGACATTTTTTCTGCATATGCAATAAAACCATCAAACCCTTTTACACCACTTCCAGCAGTAGTTGGAGTTGGAGATTGAGAAATGGTATTTACTCTTACTTTTTTATCACGTCCAAAGAAATAACCAAAACTACGTGCTACAGATTCTAAATACGCTTTGTTATCGGCCATATCATTATAATCTGGAAAAACACGTTGTGCAGCCATATAAGATAAAGCCACAATACTTCCCCACTCGTTCATTGCATCTTTTTTGTACAACATACTCATAACTCTGTGAAAAGATAATGCCGAAACATCAAAGCCAGTTTTTGTGAAGTTATAATCTTGATTTGTATAATGATTTCCTCTTCGTACGTTTACAGACATTCCAATTGAATGCAGCACAAAATCAATTTTACCACCCAGAATTTCAATAGATTTATCAATTAAATTTTCTAAATCCATCATAGAAGTTGCATCCGCTGGTACCACTTGTGAACCTGTTTTTTCAGCCAATTCTGAAATAGTTCCTAAACGCAATGCTACTGGTGCATTCGTTAAAACAAATGTTGCTCCTTCTTCATGCGCTCTTTCAGCAACTTTCCAAGCAATTGATTTTGAATCTAGTGCTCCGAAAATAATTCCTCTTTTTCCTTTTAATAAATTATGCATAGTCTTAATATTGTTTTCGATTTAATTTAATTGGCTGCAAATATAGTGAATTCTTAATTTAACAATTCTTTTGCGTGTTCAATAGCAGTTTCTGAAATATTTTTACCACTTAACATCTCCGCAATTTCCTTTATACGCTCATTCTTATCCAATTCTCTTAGTTGTGTAATTATATTATTATCAATATCTTCTTTATAAACTTTATAATGTTGTTGTCCTTTTGCAGCAATTTGAGGTAAATGGGTAATTGTAATTACTTGCATATTGGCACTCATTTGTTGCATAATATCTGCCATTTTTTGAGAAACATCACCAGAAACACCTGTATCAATTTCATCGAAAATTATGGTTGGTAATTTTGAATATTCTGAAAGGATTGCTTTTACGGCTAACATTATTCGAGATAATTCGCCTCCAGAGGCTATTTTTTTAAGTTCACCAAAATTAACACCTTTATTTGCCGAAATTAACAAGTGTAATTCATCTTTTCCGTTTGAAAAATAGTTATTTGTATGATTGATTTTAAACTGAAATCTTGTATTTTCCATTCCTAAGTTAGCAAGGATTGCTTCTAACTTTTTAATTAAAACTGGAATTGCTTTTTTACGTTCATTAAAAATTGAAGTTGCAAGTTTGTCAATTTTTTCTGAAACAGCATTTATTTCAGTTTCTTTAGATTTTATTGCTGAAGAAGAATTTTGAACTGCATCAACTTTAACAGAAAGGTTTTCTTTAATAACCAATAATTCTGCAATTGAGTTTACCGTATGTTTCTTTTGCAGGTTATAGATTAATTGTAATCTATCATTTAGTTTTTCTAATTCTGAAGGGTCAAACTCAACATTTTCATTTAAGTTTTCAATTTCAGAAGAGATATCTTCTAGTTCAATTTTCAAACTCAAAACCCTATCATACAACACTTTATACTCTAGAGCAAACGATTTTATTTTATTTAAATTAGCTGCATATGAAACCAATAATGCTTGTATTCCAATTTCTTCATTTAAAGCCAATGCCTGAGCTTCAGTTAAATTTAATTTAATTTCTTCAATATTATTTTCTTTATCTAACTGCTGTTCTAAAGTTTCTTGCTCGTCTGCTTTTAAATTCGCTTTTTCTAATTCTGTGTACAAATGCAAATTGTATTCGTACTGTTCTTTTGCAGCTTCCTGTTGTAGTTTAAGTGTTTTTAACTCTTTAGTTAACTTATTAAAAACAACCAACCCTCTTTTATACGATTCAATTTTTTCTAAATTTACTGCAAGTGCATCAATAATATAAAACTGAAAATTACCATCGGATAACTGCACTGTTTGATGCTGAGAATGCACATCAATCAATTTTTCGCTAAGCAATTGTAATGTTTGAATTGTAGTAGGTGTATCGTTTATAAAGGCACGTGATTTTCCGCTCGGCAAAATCTCGCGCCTTATTATAGTTTCTTCTTCAAAATCTAAATCTTTTTCTTCAAAAAAAGCATCTAATTGATATTTTGAAATTGAAAATCGTGCTTCAATAATACATTTTTTAGAAGCATCTTTTAATGTTGAAGAATCGGCTCTTTTCCCTAAAACCAAACCTAAAGCACCTAATAAAATAGATTTACCAGCACCCGTTTCACCAGTAATTATAGATAAATTATCTTGAAAATTTACAGATAAACTTTCTATTAAAGCGTAATTTTTTATGGAAAGATTTATGAGCATTATTTAAATTTGAAAATTAAGAAATTACTTTATCGCTTCCCACTTCGAAGCATTTAAGGGAGAGATCCTTAATAAGTCGTCTTTTAATTTACTGGTATCAAATCTAGGACCATCAGAAAAAATATCTACAATTTCATCTGCTTTAGAATCCATAAAAACACGTAATAAAAATGCATTTGGACGCGAATCATAAATAGTTTTTAAAGTTTTCACAACATCAAAAACAGCTTGTTTTGCAGCTTTCTTATCCTTACTCATCATATCCAAGCCGTTAAAATGATAATCGAACATAGCTTTTCTAAACATATCATAAGTTGGCGACAACATATTATCTACCAAAGTAAATCTTGTTTTAGAGCCATCATTTTGATTCCAACCAACATAACCACTTTGTTGTGCTAATACTACAATATCTTGTGCTTTTGTAAAATAATCCGTTCCTCCATTTAACGAAAATGTATCTGCATCCATTCCTAAAATTGTATACACATAAAATGAGATTACAGAAACCAGGTTAGATTCAAAAGAGTTTTCGTTGAATTGTAAAGGTTCAAATTCTGTATATTGAAATGAAAAATTATCGTCCTTAAAATTAAAAACTGGTGTTAAATAGGTTGAATTATAAACAGGACGTGAAGATTGTATTTGAATATGACCTCTAAAATCTGTTCCCGTTTGCTCTAAAATAGTAAGCGTTAAATTACAATTAATTAGTTCTTGTGGTTTATAATTAAAATTTGTCCACCTTTTTTGATTTACAAATTCATTTAATGAGGTCTGTAAAGTTGTAAAAATTTGTTTATTAGAACCTGGTATTTTATCAGCATTAACAGTAATTGTACAATTTAATTCTTGTGCATTTAACTGAACAACAGCAAGTAAAGCAATTAATATTTGAACTATTTTACGCATACATTTTTTTCAAAATTACATTAAATATATCTTCAGCAACTTCGCCTTTAGATTTTAGACCAAATTCGGAAATATTTTCCGATTTATCAATTATTGTAACTTTATTTGTAGGTTTTTTAAATCCAGCACCTTCATCGTTCAAAGAATTTAACACAATTAAATCTAAATTTTTAGATTTTAGTTTCGTTGTTGCGTTTTCTATTTCGTTGTTGGTTTCTAATGCAAAACCTACTAAAAATTGCTGTTTCTTTATGTCCCCTAAAGAGGCTAAAATATCTTGTGTTTTCACCAATTCAATAGACATTGAATCTGAAGATTTTTTAATTTTTTTATCGGAAACGTTTTTTGGTTTGTAATCTGCCACTGCTGCGGAGAGAATTGCAATATCCGCTGAACTGTAGACTTTATGAACTTCATTATACATTTCTTCAGCACTTACAACATCTATTCTTTCTATTAAACTATTTGAAACAATTTGGCTCGAAGGACCTGTAATTAAATAAACTTTAGCTCCTAAACCAGCGGCCGTTTTAGCCATTTCAAAACCCATTTTTCCAGAAGAATGATTTCCAATAAAGCGCACAGGATCAATAGCTTCATAGGTTGGGCCGGCAGTAATAAGTACTTTTTTATTGAATAATGGCATTCCTTTTATAATATCCTTTTCTATAAAAGAAACAATATTTTCAGGTTCTTCCATACGTCCTTCTCCTTCTAAACCACTTGCCAAAAACCCAGTTGAAGGTGGAATAAATACGTTTCCAAAACTTTGTAATTTTTCAATACTATTTTTGGTTGAAGTATGCTTGTACATATCCAAATCCATTGCTGGAGCAAAATACACTTTACATTTTGCGGATAAATACACTGCTAACAATAAATTATCGCAAACACCATTTGTCATTTTAGATAAGGTATTCGCAGTTGCAGGAGCAACAACCATATAGTCTGCCCATAAACCTAAATCTACGTGGCTATTCCATTCCTCTGTTTCCTGATTTCCTTTTTCAAAAAAAGATGAATACACAGGATTTTGAGATAAGGTAGCTAATGTTAATGGTGTAATAAAGTCTTTAGAAGCAGGTGTCATTACAACTTTTACGTGTGCACCTGCCTTAATAAAAAGTCGTACTAAATGTGCTGTTTTATAAGCAGCAATACCTGCGGTAACACCTAAAAGTATATTTTTACCGCTTAAAATTGACATATTATTCTTTTGTGTCTAGGTCTGGGTTCCTATGATAAATTTTACCTTCTAACCATTCTTCAACGGCAATTGCAGTTGGCTTTGGTAGCTTTTCGTAAAATTTTGAAACTTCAATCTGCTCTTTATTTTCAAAAACCTCGTCTAAACTATCTGTATAAGTCGCAAATTCTTCTAATTTTTCAATCAGTTCACTTTTTAAATCACCACTAATTTGTTCAGCTCTTTTAGCTATAATTGTAATAGCTTCATAGATATTGTTAGTTGGAGCTTCTATACTGTCTTTATCATAAGTTACTGTAGTAGTAGCTGCTTTTGTGTTTTTATAGTCCATTTGTTTCAGTTTTTAATGCAATTAAAGAGTTTAACTCGTTATTTAAATTTTGTAGTAATTCTTCAGTTTCTGATAAATATGCTGATTTTGGAAAGCTTCTTTTAAATCTTTCATGAATTTTTACAGCATTATTAAGTCTATCTTCTTTTTTTAGAATATAACTATTAACTGCTAAATTATTAGCCGATTTAAATTTAAGATACATTGCTTCTTCTTTATATGAAGTTCCTAAAAAATTACCCAACAAATTATCAAATGCTGCAATTGCGGCAATATAATCTTCCGTATGATAATATTGCTTAGCGATCTCGAAAGATTTCTTTTCTAACTTTTTAGTAAGCACTTTTATATTTTCATTGGCCTCAGTTACTTTATCAGATTCTGGATACTTATATAAAAAATTCTGCAAGGCTGTAATGGCTTCTTGTGTATCTTTTTGATCTAAACTAAATACTGGTGAAGCTAAAAAATAACTATGTGCAGAAAGGTATGCAGACTCTTCTAATTTTGAGCTTTTAGGATAATTTTTTACAAATTTATCGAAATAATATGCTGCTAACGTATATTGCTTTGTGTTATAATGTGATTGTGCAACCATAAATTGAATACGCTCCATTTGAGGTTTTCCTCTATAAGAGGGCGTAATTTTTTCAAATAATTGTATGGCTTTATTATACTTTTGGCTTTCATATAATTTCGAAGCCATTGTATATTGTTCTTCAACCTTACCTTTATTTAATACTTTTTGATATTCACTACATGATGAAACACCAACAGTAACTAATAAAATGAGAATATATATTTTATTTTTAAGCATTTGGCAAAAATAGTTATTTATTATGGATTATTAAAATGATTTTTTATTAATAGTAAACCACAAAAATAACTTGCTTTTACAATAAATGTTGTGCAACAATCTTAATTGTTTGTTAATTGTTAAACAGTTGGCGGAGCTACTGAACTAATAACTGATAATTGCTTAATGTCATTATCAAACAAATACAAACCTCCTTTATCGTCTCCAATTAAGTTAATTTTATCCAAAATAGTTCTGGCTTGTGCTTCTTCTTCAATTTGCTCTGCAACATACCATTGTAAAAAGTTATGAGTTGCGTAGTCTTTTTCTTCCAATGAAATATGCACCAAATCATTAATACTTTGCGAAACAAAAACTTCGTGTTTAAATAAAGTTTCAAACATTTCTTTAATTGAACCATATTGATCTGCAGGTTTAACTAATTCTGAAACTTCAGCATGTCCTCCACGTTCATTTACATATTTAAACATTTTAAGCATATGCTCACGCTCTTCATCTGATTGTGCATACATAAATTGAGAAATACCTTCTAATCCCTGACCTTCAGACCAAGAAGCCATTGCTAAATATACTTGTGATGATTCTGCTTCAATTTTAATCTGCTTATTTAAAGCAGCTTGCATATTTTCTGATAACATATTTAAATATTTTTTATTACTATTTTACTTTTTTCAAATTGACTGTAAAATTACTAATAATTATCTATAAAATTGATTAATTTTTGTTCTAATTTTTCAGTTGCTTTTACCAATGGCAAACGTACATTAGAACTACAGATTGCTTGCTTTTGTAGTAGTGCTTTTATTCCGGAAGGATTACATTCTTCAAAAATATAATCAATACTGTCCATTATTTTAAAGTGTAATTTATTGGCTTCAACAACATTTTTTTGCAATCCTAATTGAATCATTTTAGAAAAATCTTTTGGTACCCCTTGTCCAATTACAGAAATAACACCAGACCCACCAGCCAAAACCATTGGTAAAGCAATCATATCATCTCCAGAAATTACCATAAAATCTGCTGGTTTATGTTGAATAATTCGCATTGCTTGTACAATATCTCCTGCAGCCTCTTTTACGGCAACAATATTTTCAAAATCGTTTGCCAATCTTAAAATCGTTGAAGCTTCCATATTTTTACCAGTTCGCCCAGGAACATTATACAAAATAATTGGCTTAGTACTTGCTTCAGAAATTACTTTAAAATGTTGATAAATACCTTCTTGTGTTGGTTTATTATAATATGGAGAAACTGAAAGTATTGCAGAATATGCCTTCAAATCTGTAGTTTTAATTTCTGCAGCAACAGCCATTGTATTATTACCACCTATTCCAAGTACTAACGGTAATCTGCCATTATTCTCTTTAATAATTGTGGCTTTTATTTGTTCTTTTTCTTCTAAAGTAAGTGTTGCTGGTTCTCCAGTTGTTCCTAAAACAACTAAATAATTAATGCCATTGTCTATTTGATAGTTTACCAAACGAGCTAACCCTTCAAAATCTACCGATTTATCTTCATTAAAAGGTGTTACCAAGGCTACTCCAGTTCCTAACAATTCTTTCATTTATATTTTATTTAAAATCTCTAAATATTTTCTCACCTCTTTATTAAACAACGCTATTTCAGATGTTTTACAATTTATTAATAAGTCGTAAAAACGATTGTCTAAACTTGCAAAACCAACTTTAAAAGCGACTTTACTATGCAATAATAATATGTTGTTGTATAAATAATCAATTTTGCTGTAGTTTATTAACAGATCGTATTTTTTTGTTAAAATATTTTTCAATGTATCATTATTAATTTTACCATACCAACCAAAATCTTTCGATGAAAAAAG
>NZ_JBFLKT010000108.1:0-4430 GCF_040883305.1 Lutibacter sp. | reverse complement strand
CCAGAACAATTAATTTTTAGTTTGTCTTATAGTTTATCTAAAAACGATAAATAAAACACCTAAAGAGTTTAAAAAATATAAAACTTCGAGCATAAATTGCTCGAAGTTTTTTTATGCACTTTTAAAAACTATTCAAGAGCTTAGAAAATTAATCAGTAGTAATCTAATTATTTTGTTAAAATAGCTTCATTTCTACTAAAAATTCAAATAATTTTGTACATTAACAACAATAGAAATTTATCATCTTAACTTAAGGTTTCTATTAAAAAAATTACGACACATAAGACTTAAAAAAAATATACTCATGAAAAATACAATTAAAATTTTAGGATTGATTGCCATAATTATGGTAAGTTCTTTATTGATTTTTGCAACTAAAACTGCACCCGATAATAAAGAAAATAAAAAAACAGATTCCGATACAAATACCAGCGAAACCTATCAAATTAGGGCATTAAAAATCCCTTCCAATTTAGAATTTGCAGGCGAACGAGTTCCAATAGAAAAAACTGGTATAAAAGAACGTATAGATCGCGAATTACTTGTAAATACCTATTGGCAATCTAACGGATTACTATTATTTAAAAGAGCTCATAAATATTTTCCAATTATAGAACCAATCTTAGAAAAAAATGGAATTCCTGATGATTTTAAGTATTTAGCAGTAATTGAAAGTGGATTGCAAAATGTAACTTCTCCTGCAGGTGCAAAAGGTTTTTGGCAAATAATGAGTTCAACAGCCAAAGAAAACGGATTGGAAGTTAACTCAAATGTTGATGAACGCTATCATTTAGAAAAAGCGACCCAAGTTGCCTGCGATTATTTAAATGCTGCTAAAGAACGTTTTGGAAATTGGACAATGGCTGCCGCAGCATACAATGCAGGAAATGCAGGAATGTCTAGAAGAATTAACGATCAAAAAGTTGACAATTATTATGATTTATTATTGGTTTCCGAAACAAGTAGATACTTACCTAGAATTGTGGCAGTAAAAGAAATTCTTTCTAACCCAAATAAGTATGGTTTTATTTTTGACAAAGAAGATTTATATGCATTAGAAGCAACTAAAACTATTAAAGTTGACACGGCCATAACCAATATTGCTGTTTTCTCTAAGGACCTGGGAATTAATTACAAAATTTTAAAAACCCACAATCCTTGGTTGCGAGAAAATAAATTAAATAATAAGTCGCGTAAATTATATGAAATAAAAGTCCCTACGGAATTATAATATGAAAATGACGTTAACAGCAATTATTACTTTAATTATTATTGGTTTATTAGCTGGAATTTTAAGTGGCTTGGTTGGTGTTGGTGGCGGTATTATAATGGTTCCTCTATTTGTTATATTTTTAGGATTAACCCAACATAATGCTCAAGGTTTAAGTTTAGCTGTAATGCTTCCTCCTGTAACTTTTTTAGCAGTTTATAATTACCATACAACTGGAGATGGAGGAAATATAGACTGGAGAGTTGCCCTAATTGTTTCTCTACTATTTATTATTGGTGGGTTTATTGGTTCTAAAATAGCTCTTCAAATAGACCAGCGTATGCTTAAAAGAATTTTTGGAGTCCTCATGTTAATTGTTGCTATCAGATTAATTTTTACAAAATAACATATAATCTAAAGTTTAGAAGATAATTATTATTTTTTGAATTAGCTTATTCATAATAAATGTGAAATAAAACTTGAATTTTTAAAGGTTTCATAAAATATTCTTATATTCAGCTTTTTAATAATATAAAACCAATAAATGGATTTCACCAACCCATTAGTGTATGGAGTTCCTTGCTTCTTAGCACTAATTTTACTTGAACTTACCTATAGCAAAAGTCATAATAAAAAATTATACGAATGGAAAGATTTAGGGGCCAGCCTATTTATGGGTGTTGGTTCGGCAATAATTGCTCCTTTAATAAAAACTATTTCTGCAATTGTAATTTTCAATCTTGTATTTGAATTATTTAATCCAGAAATTAACGGAGTAAGAACAAACATAATGGGGTGGGAATCTTTTGGATATGCTTGGTATATTTGGATTGCTTGTCAATTATTAGACGATTTTACCTACTATTGGTTTCATAGGCAAAATCACATGATACGTTTTTTATGGGCTGCGCATATTGTACACCATTCTTCAAATAATTTTAATTTAGGAACTGCTGTTCGAAATGGATGGTTTACCATTTTATACAAACCATTATTTTATATGTGGTTACCAGCATTAGGATTTAGACCAGAAATGGTAGTAGTTTGTTTAGGTATTGAAGCTCTTTGGCAATTTCAATTGCATTCGGTATATATAAAAAAAATGGGCTTTATAGAAAAAATTTTCAATACACATACAATGCATCAAGTACACCATGCTAAGAATGTGGAATATATGGACAAAAATCACGGTGGGTTTTTAAATATTTTTGATAAAATTTTTGGAACTTGGAAAGAATTAGATGATAACATTAAAGTTGAATATGGTGTAACTCACGCACCAGACTCATACAATCCCTGGGTAATCTTAACACACGAATATAAAGACATTTGGAACGATACCAAAAAATCTAAAAATTTAATTCATAAATTTATGTATATTTTTGGACCTCCAGGCTGGAGTCATGATAACAGTACCCAAACTGTAAAACAAATGCAATTAAAACTTAAGCAACATTAAATTTAAATTATTATAAAAAATATTTAATTACCTTTAACATCACTAACCTCAACCCCAAAACATGAAAAAAATCAGTATTATTTTGCTTTTAATATTTTGTACATTTTCTTATGCACAAGATAAACAAGAAATAAATCCAATTAGATTTGGTTTAAAAATTGGAACACCAAATATAATTGGTGGAAATATTGAATATGTAACTCCGCTACTAAATAATAGAATTGCTATTTTTGCAGATTATTCTGGTTTTACAATTAAAGAAGATGCTTCCAAAATTGCTTTAAAATATTTTGAAGCTGGAACAAATATTTATTTTAAAGAAACTGGTAAAGGTTTATACGCATCATTAGCTTATGGTACTTTAAATCTTGATGGAAACTATTCCGATGCAGAGACTGTTAATGGAACTTTATATGAAGGAGAAGCTGAAGGAAGTATTGACGTTAGCACATTAAATGCAAAGATTGGAGCAAAACTTGGTAACAAATTTTATTTTAGAATTGAAGCTGGTTATGGGTTTGGAGATATTCCACAACAAATTGAAATAACTGGTACAGAAAAAAATACAGGAACCACAAAAACTGATTATGTAGAAATAACAGATGATATTCCTGGGATTAATGAAAATGGGTATATAGTTTTTAATTTAGGTTTTGGAATTGCTTTTTAATTTTAACATATCAAATAATACTTAATAGAAGAATATGGGATTATCAAATAATGATATTTTTAAAAAATTACGTGTAGCTCATAAATTACGAGATACAGATATTATAAAAATTTGTGAATTGGTTGACTTTAAGGTGAGTAAAAGTGAACTAGGTGCTATTTTTAGAAGTGAAGATCATCCAAAATACATGGAATGTGGAGACCAATTTTTACGTAATTTTTTAAATGGATTAATTATACATTTAAGAGGTCCAATGCCGCCAAAACAAGCTAAGAAACCTGTTGTAAATAAAAAATAACAGTTTTTGAGGAACATTTCATTTCAATATTTAAAATTCTTTTAAATGAAATTACCTACATAGATTTTCCGAAAAATATGGTATTCATTAACAACTTATTTGTTCCGTACCAGAAGGCTCTAAAATTAGTATTATCAGTAAAAACGGCAACTTTACCACTGCCAAACTTTTTTATTTGAAATGGAACTGTCCCTTTTAAAGCAGTTAAATTAGGTTTTGATATGTAACCACTTAAAAGTGGGTTTTTAGTATATTTTATAGGATTGTTATAACTACTACTATCTGGTTTTATAAATATTTTTGTACGCCTAAAAATCGGTAAGGTAGAATTTGTATATCCAAAATTAACAGGATGCGACCTATCTATATCTGTTTCAAAAATAGCACCTCCAATTACTTGTGCTCCTGAAAAATTCCTGCGCTGTTCAAAAGTAATATTGTTAGCCTTAACATCTACTTTCTCAAATTTCAGATCAATAAATTTGTTTGAAGACAACCATTTTACAGCATTTTTATATCCAATTAAAACACCTCCATTTTGAGTCCAAGTTTTTAATTTAGTTAAAATACTAGCCTCTAACTTTAAATTTGAGTTTGGAATAATAATACTTGTATATTTAGAAATATCAACTCTTTTTAAATAATTCAAATCAATTTTTGTAATATTCATATCATAACGCTGATCGAATAAATGCCAAATTTCTCCGGCATCACTTGGTGAAATTCCGCTGCCAACCAACATTGCAACTTTTGGAGTTTGCAATATTCTAAATTGATTACTTCCTAAATCTAT